>CP009910.1:0-300231 GCA_000808095.1 Borreliella chilensis
AGTTTATAGTATATAAATCCAATCATTTCATTATTAATACTGTATGTAATATAAATATAATAATATATTTGATATATAATCAATAATTGGGGATATTTTGTTATGCTATAATAACTACATGAGGGAATATTTTGTTCTTTTTTTTATCTTCTTCCTAATAAACAGCATTTTTCCGTTTTGTTTGCTTCAAAAGGAGAAAAATATTTATCACTGGGAATTTCCTATAGAGAATAATACAATTAAAAAAAATTTAAAAATAGGTATAATTTACCATAATTATATAAATCCTATCTTTTATAGTGAAGATTATAAATATATTGCCTTTATCGGAATATTGACCTCTTATAATGACTGGATTGAAATACAGTTCAGTCCCACAAACTTTTTTGCTACCCCAATGCATAAAAATTTTATTTCAAATAATTATTTATATTTAGCTTTCACGATTTACATAGCTAAATATACGATTTTAATTGATACACTTACTATAAAATTCTTAATTGGTACCCAAATTGATTTAACTCTAAGAACTGTAACATTTATAGGGAAAACAACTAACGCATTTCTCTACCCAATCTTTCCTCTAATTGCCTTAAAATTTGAAATTGATTTCATACCTAATAATTACAGCATTTATTATAAATTATCTACCTCCTTTAAAGAATTTATTCTTTTAGATCTAGGAATCTCTATACCCATACTATAAAATTTAAGCTTTTTATAAACAAATAAACAAACATAGCTCCCTATTATTTTACTAAGGTATAAGAACTACATTTACCCCTGAGCTTAAAGATCTTTTAACAGCGTTTTCAATATTAGAAAAACTTCCTGTAATCGCTCCCATGTCATAAGAATCTGTCATCATAATACTGCTAATATTCAAATCCTCTCTTATAATATTAACGATACTTTTTGACATACTAGTTATATCTTTAGAAATTTTAGGAACATTTACATGACCAATCATAATAAATTTGGCAGCCTTGCCAAAAACAAAAGGAACAAAACTATTTAGCATTAAAAAACTTTTACTATATGGCAAAAACGCCAAATATTTATGCGTATCTATGGTTGTTCCTCCTAATCCAGGAAAATGCTTAATTGCAGAAAATACTCCTTGCTTCTGCATTCCATCAATAAAAGCCTCTACCATAAGTCCAATATTATAAGCGGAATATCCCCCAAATGTTCTATTTAATAAAGGGGTATGTGGTATAAATTTCATATCAGCAACCGGAGCCATATTTAAATTTATACCAAGCCTACGTAATTGTTTAGCAAGAACTTCTCCAATTTTATAAATAAGATGCAAATCCTTAACGCCCCCCACATATTCCATAGCAGGAAAATTATAAACTCCCATTTTTTTATTTTCACCAGCTCTACTAACCACTCCCCCCTCTTCATCAATAGCAATAAAAATATCGTGCCCAATATGACTTTTTATTGCATTAATCAATTTCTTTGTCTGTTCGGCATCTTTTAAATTTCTTCTAAATAAAACTATACCAATCGGATTAATCTTTTTTATTCTATTAATATCATCAGTATTAAGCCCTTGAACATTTTTTAAATTTGTTAAATTCCCAATTCCAATAAATAAGTTTCTATTTTTTAAAATAGTTTGAAAATCAAATTCACCTAAAAAATTCATTAAATCTATAAGATCTGATTTATCCTTGTTAAAATATTCATAATCTATTTCTGGCAAAGATTCTATTGCTAATAATTTTAAACAAAAAAAGCAACAAAATAAAACTTTCAAAAAGTCCATCTATAATACCCACATAGCAACCCATAATCTTTTGACAGCAAAGAAAAAAGAGAACAATCCAAATCCTCAGTAGAATTAAAATTATTGGCCTTCCCTCTACAATACGCACTATTTACTTCAAGATAATTACTGTTAAACAACATATCGATAAACAACTTTGCAGGTAAAAATCTCTTATTTCTGTCAACCGTTAAAATTAATGGATTTTCCATTAATTTTAACGCTTCCCATGTTATTTGCTCAACTGAAATATACTTACCAATTTCTTTATTTTGCTCTATAATTCTAATAGGCATTTTTTTGATTATTTCATCAATATTTTTTATCAAATACTCTAAATTAAAAAGACCGGTAGCGCAATTAAACAAAAGCCTATAGCCCTTGCTCTCAAACTCTTGTATAATCTCTGCAGAAATTCCCCCACCAATATCAACACAAGTTAAACGATCTTCACCATTTACTGCCAATATCCCCCCCTTAAAATCTGTCTTTTTTTTAAAACTAAATTCAAATCCAGAAGAACAATTAGTCAAAGCCATCACAGCAAGTGCTTTAAAATTAATTGTAAATCCCATATTATCAACATTGCCAATATATATAAATCTTTTCCCAGATTCATAAAGTTTTAAATAAATATCTTTTAAAATTCTAAAATTTTGACCATGTCCAGCAGGCAAAGCTAAAATAGAATTACAACTTTCTTTATCCCTACAGGTAAAATACCTATAATTTAAATTATCAAGTTTTTCATAACAATAAACTAAAGGTTGAACAGCAGTAAAAATATCCTCTTTTCTAAAATTGCAAAAATTTACACTTTTAATCAAATCATTAACAAATAAATCGTCCAAAAATTTTGAAATAAATTCATCTGTCTTAAAGCTAGTCATTTGGAATACTGAAGGTTTAATCTTTTTTCCACAAAAAGCTTCATATCTTTTTGCAACCATTAAAAGATACCTGATTTTTAAAGCCAAAAATGAAAATCCAAAACTACCATCTTTATTAATATAAGCTGGGGTCATACCCTTTGGAAATTCCCCAAATTTTTCTTTAGATTCAAGTATCTTAGACTCATATAGCGTATATAAATCTTTATTTAAATCCCTATTTTTAGTTAAATCAAAATAGCTTGTTGCAGAACCTCCATTTAAGATTCCAAAAGAAAGATATGGGAAAAGAATTAGTCCTAAATTTTCAAGATCAGAAGAAGAAAAAACATAACAATTATCTTCTTCTGAATGCAAAAATCTAGAAAAATCAAAAAAATATTTTTTCAAATTATCTTCAACCAATCTCTTATCAAACTTAAAGCTCAAAATTTTATCCGAAATATCAAGAATATTTTCATGACTATCACAAGGGAAATATTTAATAGATTCAAAATTATTAATCCCTACCTCACCAGCATTAAGCTTTTCAAGTATCATTTCAGAAAAGATTTTATCAACACCAATATTCATCAGCAAAAAAAGAAACCCTTAAATATATTTATTAACATAAAGAAAAAAACCAAATTTTTAAGTATAATATATATAGCATCCATTATTGTTCATTATAGCAATAATGTAGCTAAAATATCAATGAGAAGAAATTTACATGCTTAAGCAATATTCACTTAATATGAAAAATTTTAAAAAAGCTTTTGATGAAATGATACTTTCTCCTTCTGGATTTAGAAAAATTTTTGCAAAATCAAATAATGAAAATTCTACAGAAAATGAAATAAGCGATGAAAATAAAATACTAATAGCGCTAATCATATTTACAATATCAAACTATTTTAAAAATGAGCCTAAACCCTATATTGGATTGGGATTAGACTCAAGGCCAACTGGTAACATTATTGCAGAAATAGCAATAAAAATATTAATAATAAATAAAGAAAAGATTAATTTTTTTGGCATACTTCCAATAACTGAAATTTTAGCTTATACAAAAAATAGTAAAGATTCAAAGGGTTTTATTTACATTTCTGCAAGTCATAATCCAGCAGGATACAATGGGATAAAAATGGGTTTAAATGATGGCGGCGTATTAAATTCTACAAAAGCCCATGAAATAATTGAACAAATTAAAAATAATAGCCAAAATTACAAGTTAATAAACCATTTAATCCATGCTCTAACTAATTTTGACAAAGATCAAACCTTTTTAGAACATTATAATAAAACAATAAAGTTAGAAAAAGAGAATAAATATCAATCTTACAAAGCATATAAATCATTAATAAATGAAATAGCATATGAAAACGATATTAACAATAAAAATATCGAAATTCTAAAAAAAAGAATACTACAAAATCCAATGGGAATAATAGCAGAAATGAATGGGAGCTCTAGAATCAGTTCAATAGATAAAGAATTAATAGAATCTTTGGGATTGAAAATAAAATTATATAATGCCAAAATAGGCATTTTTAAGCACAATATTATTCCTGAAGGAAAATCTTTAAATAAATGCAAAAAGCTGCTACAAAATAAATATCTACAAGACAATTCTTTTGAACTAGGATATGTACCGGATTGTGATGGAGATAGGGGCAATTTAGTGTTCATAGATAAATCTACAAATACTGCAAATATCATCGAGGCACAAAAAATATTTGCACTTGTAGTAATTTCAGAACTTAGCTATCTTTATTACACAGGAATAAAAAATAATATAGCAATAGTAACAAATGACGCAACATCCCTAAATATTGAAAAAATTGCAAATTTTTTCAATGCTAAAGTTTATAGAGTAGAAGTTGGAGAAGCCAATCTAACAGAAATGGCCGATGATCTAAGAGCACAGGGATTGATTGTAAAAATCTCAGGCGAAGGATCAAATGGAGGTAGCATAATATATCCTTCAAAAGTAAGAGACCCAATTACTACCCTTATTAGTATAGTAAAATTATTAAAAATGAAAGAACTCTATCAAATATGGTGCAAATTATCTAAAAACCAATATAAAGAAAAATATGGCTTAAAAGATATTTTAAATACAACAAATTTTTATAGCAATGTAATAGTATCATCTAAGAAAGCTACCTTAACAAACCTCAAAATAGAACACCAAGAAATTTTAAAAAGCAATTATGAAAAGCTATTAATTAAAGAAATCAAAAACAATAAATTATTTCAAGAATTATCAATAGTTGATTATGAAATCATTAACTATGAAGGCAAAAAACAATCTAAGATTAGAACAGGAAATGCTACAGGAGGACTAAAGGTATTGTTAAAAACTACTAATAAAGAAATTGTTGCAACCTTGTGGATGAGGGGCTCAAAAACAGAACCGGTAACAAGAGTGCTCAGCGAGGTTATTTATACAAAAAGACACATTTTGCTAAAACTACTAGAATTTAATAAAAGATTAATAAAAAAAGCAAGTCTATCATAATAAATAAATATTGTTTGATTAAAATAATAAGTTAATTACCAATATAAGTTTATCATAAAATCAATAATTTTCATTTTTTATTTTTCTCCAAACTATACTTTATTCCATTCCAAGTTTTTGAAAGTCCTATTAAATCCTTAACATCTTTTACTACTTTATTTGCAATAAATCTAGCCCTACTTGTGCCATCAAAAATAATTTCATCAATATAATCTTTTTCTTTAGCTTCAAAAAATCTTCTTTTTTCTCTAATTGGCTTTAAAAAGTTATTCAAAGCTAAAAACAATTTTTTTTTAACCTCAACGTCACCGACTTTACCCTTTTTATACCTAATTTTAAGGTCTTCAACTTCTTCATGATCGTTATTAAAAATACTGTGATAAATAAAAACAGGATTGCCTTCAACATTGCCTGGAATATCTGCCCTTATTCTATTTGGATCTGTATACATAGACATAATTTTTTTTTTCAACAAATTTTCATCATCTTTTAAAAAGATTGCATTATCAAGACTTTTGCTCATTTTATTTTTACCACAAATTCCTACCAAAGGCTGACAATCTGTAAAAACAGATTCAGGTATTGGAAAAAAATTATTTTTGTACAAATGATTAAACCTTCTTGCAAGCTCTCTTGCAAATTCAATATGAGATTCATTGTCACGCCCAACTGGAACTAGATTTGCTTTTGCCATTAAAATATCTGCACTCATAAGAACAGGATAACCTAAAAGACCATAGGGAATCTCTTTAAGTCCAGCTGCAATGCACATATCCTTTATGCTTGGGATCCTTTGCAAACGAGCAACAGTAACAATCATTGAAAATATTAAATTAAGCTCTAAAAGTTCAGGTATGGCTGATTGCAAATATATACTAACCTTATTGGGATTAATCCCACAAGCAAGATAATCTAAAACCATTTCTCTAACATTAAAAGATATTGCATGAATACTTTTTAAATCAGGCTTTGTGGTTAAAGTATGTAAATCAGCTATAATAAAATATGTTTCATACTCTTCTTGAAATTTTAAACGATTTACTACAGATCCCACATAATGCCCCAAATGAAGAGCCCCAGTAGGTCTATCCCCTGTAAGCATAACCTTTTTTTTCAAAATCAAATCTCCTTATCTTTGCCTGGAACATGACTAATATTGCTTAAAATCTCAGAACCACCTAAAAATACAGAAAAAGACTTTAACCAGCTTACATTATCGACTATTACCTTTACAATCACAGTAAAAGGATACGCTATTAAAAGTCCCACAATACCCCAAAGCCATCCCCAAAAAAACAAAAAACATAATAACAAAAATGGCGAAATATCAAGCCTCTTTCCCTGCATTTTTGGCTCAAGAATATTTCCAATCAACATTTGGACAGAAGTATTATATATAAAAATATAAAGCACTATATTTAAATTTGGATAAAATTGAATCAAAGACGTTATTACAATAAAAAACACAGCTAATATAGAACCAATGCTAGGAATAAAATTAAAAACAAAGGTAAGAACTGCCCAAACAAGAGGAAAGTCTTGCCCAAATAAAGTTAATCCCATGAACACCAAAAAGCCCGTCAAGCAACTCACAAGAATTTTTATCCCCAAATATTTGCCAATTTGATTATTAATAGTATCTAGAGCCTCAATAAATCTAGTAGATACCGGCTTTTTAAAAGCTTTGTCGAGCTTCATTCCAAAAACATGTATTTCTGAAAGCAAAAAATATAACAATAAAAAGACTACTACTAAGCTACTTGCAAACCCAATAATCTCATTAGAAGCTCTTGTCAAAAACGGATAAATGTAACCAGAAAAATTTATATTACTAATAACAGAACTATCAACTTTATAGCGACTAAGCACATCTTTCATAATAAATGCCAATTGATTTTGATAGTAGGGCAATTGCCTTATCAAAACAGTAACGCTGTAATAAACAAAACTAAAAATCAAATAAGAAAAAGAAAACAATAAAAAAAATATAAGAAAAACTATTAAAAATTTTGGGACTTTGAATTTTGCCAAAAAAATATAAACAGGATAAACTAAAAATCCCAACACTATGGAAATAGCCAAAGGTTTAAAAACAGCTTCTGCTATTTTAAAAGCCCCAACAAATATTAAAACTATGACAATACAATAAAAAACAGATTCTACTCTCCAAGGCTTTATTCCTTGACTTGTATTTAAATCTTTAAACATATTCCCTCTTTTTATTATTTTTACTGCTATTTTTATTAACTAAACAAAAGTAAATCAAATGAATTATACACTCAAGCAAATTTTCTCCATTATCCAATTATACAATTTAGTGCCCTTACTATAATTGGCCTCAGCAAAATCCCCAACTCTATTCTCATAAAACAATTTTTTTGCATTCTCGTCATTTCCATGATACACTGTTAAGGTATTTCTACAATGATTTAAATTATTATTTAAGATTTCAAATGCTGGGATATCGCTAAATCCATCTGCAATGTAAAATATATTCTTAAAAGGAATTTGCCTTTTACTCTTTGGCACTCTCTCATTAACCTTTTCATAAGATCCTTTATTGATCTCAAAAATAACTCTGGTTTTTATTGTATGATCTACAAAATAGCAAACACTACTTAAAATCTTATTTTTAGAAAACTTTTCATCTCTAGATTTATAAAAAGGCAGCAGATAAGAGTCTATAAACTCACACGCCCACACTTTGCTAACATAAGGCGCAATTTTGCTTCCCAAAATCATTTGTCTAAATCCACTTGAAACAATATAAATCTTTACTTGTGAATTGTTGTCTTCCAACTTATTATTTATTTCAGATATTTCATTAAATAAACCAATGACCCCTTCAAAAAATTTCAACTTAGCACCTAAATTAAATAATGTTCTATTGTCCAGACTTTTAAAAACGCCCTCTCTTACATAGGTCAAAAAATGAGATAAATATATCATTTCATTAGAAATGATATTATAGCCATTTTGCTTATAAACAATCTCTAAGCTTTCAACTTCTTTCCAAAAAGAACTAGAATCAACACAATACTCATCAAACAACACTTGCTGCATATTGCCATAAATAAGAGTATTATCAAAATCAAATATTAAAGCTATAATATTTTCCTTTTCCCTTTCACCCATAAATTAAAAAGCAATTTAATTTAATTAATTACAAACTGTGTTATTTATATATTTTATATTATACTAATATAGATTAATAAGTACAGTGTTTATAACATTAAGTAGAAAATTTATGATAGACATAAATGATTTAAATCAAATAAAAGATACTTTCTCAAGAATTTTAGATCTAAGCTTAATTAGCATCCTGGTATACTATATATATAAAAACGTAATTAATTCTTATTCTACAAATCTCTTAAAAGGAATGCTGATCATTACCTCTATAGGAATTATTTCATATTATTTTAATCTCTATACAATTAGTTGGCTATTGAATTACATAGCCAATATACTACCCATAGCAATAGTCATACTTTTTAATCAAGAAATAAAAAAAATAATTATGCAAATTGGAAATTTCAATTTAGCTTTTAAGCTTTCAAATAAAAAAGAAGAAACTTTAAAAGTTATTTCCGAAATTCTAAAAGCGGTTAAACATTTGTCTGAAAATAAATCCGGCAGTCTAATATGCATCGAAAAAAAAATACAGCTAGAGCAAATAATCAACAAAGGAATTAAAATTGACGCACTAATATCTAGTGAGCTACTAATATCACTATTTGAACACGAAACACCTCTTCACGATGGAGCTGTGATAATTAGCAAAAATAAAATAATATATGCAGGCTCATTTTTACCATTATCTAATGTTGATTCTATCAGCAAAGCGTTTGGAACAAGACATAGAGCGGGGCTTGGGATTTCTGAAAATTCTGATGCAATAACAATAATAACCTCCGAGGAAACGGGATCCATTTCTATTACAATCAATGCAAAATTAGAATATAATTTAAGTTTAAATGAAATTAGAAATAAATTGAATCTCGAACTAATAGAATAAAACAATGAAAATAAGCAAAAAGCTAACAAATGTCATAAAGTTAATATTTGATGATTGGCAAAATAAAGCTATTTCCATTTTAATAGCTATTCTTATGCTTGTAGCATTTAATTTCAATAAAATAGAATCAATAACCACTGAAAAAGAATTCAAAATTATCTTAAATGATCAAATAGCTCTTAGAAAACTTCCTGACTTTAACAAAGTCAAGACTACAATAAAAGTTGACAAAGATGACTTAAAATACCTTGATCTCGATAAAATAGTATTATTTATTGAAGCATCAAATATAAAAATTCCTGGAAAATATAAGTTGCCAATAAAAATAAAAAATCTTAACTCAATACACATTGCAGAATATAAGCTTTCAAAAACAAATGTATTACTAAATCTAGACAATAAAATCTCTAAATCAGTTAAAATAGAGCCCAAATTTAAACTTATAGAAAAAGATGGTAGAGGAGAATATTTCATTGCAAAATACAATATATTGCCTGAACATTTAATAATATATGGACCTGAACAAGAACTTAAAAAAATAAACACTATTCAAACCAAAGTAAAAGAGTTTGATACAAGAACTATATTTGTATCAGATTACCTTGAAGTAGTTTCCCCAAATCCTTTAATTGCATTTGAAAAAAGTCACGTGGTAATCAATATTTATTTAAACAAAAAATATTCAAATACAATAATAAAATCTCCCAATCTTATTTTTAATAATCTAAAAAATGGCCTTGAAATTAAAGATAAAGAAAAAATAATAAATTCAGAAAACAAAATGTTTGTAAAGATAAAAACAAGACTTTCTGAAAAACAAATTAAAACCCATATAAACAATCAAAATATAAGCCTTGCTTTTGATTTAGCGAATATAAAAACACCTGGAATTTACAATATTAACACAAATATAATTCTTAAAGACAATATCAATGAGACAGAAATATATGATTATGAACCCAAAAAAATAAAAATAGAGATAATTGAAAGCCCAGAGGTTAAACCATGAAGTCAATAGGATGTGATATAATAAAAGTTGAAAGATTCAAAAATTTTTTAGAAAATAAAAAAAAAATGGAGAGATTTTTTACGCATAAAGAAATTGAAAATCTTAATTTAAAAGGTAACAGTATTCTAGAAAGTTTAGCTGGAAAATTTGCAGCTAAAGAATCTTTAATAAAAGCATTAAGCTCACTATTGCAATGTAAAATACATTACGTTCTTAAAGATATTGAGGTAATAAAATCTTTAAAAGGAAACGCAATATTTTGTTTGCATAACGAAATTGAAAAATTTGCAATAAAAATGAATTTAAAGCTATATCTCACAATATCACATGAAAAGGAGTACGCTATTGCATTTGTAATGGTAGAAAATTAATTCATGAAAAAAATATCATATTTTACAAAAGAAAAAATTGAGTGTCCTATATGCTCTTTTAAATTTCAAAAAGAAGAACTTTTAACCGGAAGCAGTAGATTAATAGCCGGAGAATTAAAAATTGATCTCAAAAGAGAATATATCAAAAATGACAAATATGGCAATATTTATCCTAGAATATATTCCATAACAGTATGCCCAAAATGTTACTTTGCAACATTCCCAAGCGAATTCAATTCAATTCCTAAAAACAAAAAAGAAATTTTGCAAAATAAAAAATCCGAAAGAAAAAAAATAAATGAAATTTTTGATGACATGATCAACTTCAACAAATCTAGAACATTAAAAGAAGGAGCTGCAAGCTATATTCTTGCTATGCTATGTTACGAGCATTTTGAAAAGAATCATAATCCCACATTAAATCAAGCAAAATCAGCTATAAGAGCTGCTTGGACATTCGAAGATCTTGAAAAAGAAGAGCCAAACAAAAACTATAATTATCTTCAAAAAATATTTTACCACAAAGCTGCATACCTTTATAAACTAGTCATAGAAAAAGACAAAGACAATTCAGAACCTGTTAGCGCATCAACCATATTTGGCCCAGATACAGATAAAAATTATGGCTATGACAGTGTTCTTTACTTATCAGGCCTTCTAGAATACTTTTATGGAAATAAAGAAAACAAAGAATACAGATATAAGCAATTAAATGACATAAAAACTACTCTGTCTAAAATAGCAGGAATGGGCAAATCTTCAAAAGAAAAGCCTTCAATACTTCTAGACAAAATCAAAGAAGTTTACTTTAAAATATCAAAGGAAATGAAAAATATCAAATAAATGAAAAAAATATTAGCAGAAATTGCTTATGACGGATCTATATACCACGGATTTCAAATACAACTCACAAAGCCCACAGTTCAAGAAGAAATTGAAAAAGCTCTTACAAAAATCAATAAAAAAAAAGTAAAGATTCATTCAGCTGGAAGAACAGATAAAGGGGTTCATGCAAAAGGACAAATAATAACTTTTAATATAAGCATCAATATTAAACTAAAAAATCTAAAAAAAGCTTTAAATTCAATATTATTAAAATACAGAATAAAAATACTAAAACTCAAATATGTAGAAAACTCATTTCATCCACGCTTTAACGCCCAGAAAAGAAAATATAGTTACTGTATATTAAACAGCAACAAATACTATCCCTGGGAAAGATGTCAAGCTTACTATGTAAATAAAAAACTAAACATAAACAACTTAAACCAAATGGCTAAAATATTAATTGGCAATCACGATTTCACTGCATTTTCATGCATAAAAGATAAAAGCAAATCCAAATCTAAGCATATCCATTTTGCCAAATTTAAAAAAAGAGGAAAATATATTATTTTTGAAATAATAGGATCTTCTTTTTTATGGAAAATGGTAAGATCAATAATAGGCACAATGCTGGACATCGAAATCAAAAAAGAATCGATTTCTACTTTTGAAACAATACTAAAATCAAAAAACAGAAATCTTGCAAGAACAACTGCGCCTGCAAATGCTTTATTTTTAGACAAGGTTTACTATGAATAACAATATTTTAACTAAAAAACTTTTTTTACTTCAAATATTGAAAAATAATATCGAAGGCAAAATTACAGAAAATTTTGAAAAAATAGATAATGAGATTAAACAAAAAATAGAGAAAATTAAAAATATTAAAATTTATCAAAAAAATGAAAATAGAAAAGAGCTTACAAAAACACCTGAGAATAATAAAGACCTAACAAACCCATTAAACAATAGCTTAAAAGAAAAAAGTGTTAACAACCATATCATAATATATGTAGACAAAAACTACCTCAACGAGCCTGCAAGAGATATTATAACAAAATGGTGCAAAAGCATAAACATAGACAATTATAAAATAATAAATACTATTGAATCACTAAACCAAGAAATCAGCAATAAAAACCCTAAAGCGATTTTATCTTGCGAAGAAATAAATTTTTTCTTAAACCAACCGCTAAGAATTCAAATTGTAAGAGGAATAGAGCTAAGATTTAAAGGCATCCCAATAGTGTTTACATACCTTCCTACAAATCAAATAAAAAATCCGGAATTAAAAAAAGAAATATGGCAAGATTTAAAAATAATAAAAGGCATAATAAAATATGGTTGAGAATTATCATTCTACTTATTACTATGAAATTGCAATAAATATTCCCTTAAATAAACTTTTTTTTTACAGGTTCAACTTGAATCTAGAAATTGGCATTAGAGTAGTGGTCAATTTCAACGGCTCTAATAAAATTGGAATAATTGTTAAAAAATATTTTGAAAATGAATTTAAAGAAAAATTTGAATTCAAAATAAAAGAAATTATTAAAATAATAGACAAAACTAAAATAATAACAGATCACAACATTAATTTAGCACATTGGATTAGTAAAAAAACATTTTCAGGATTTGGAGAAACTTTATTTTTTGGACTGCCTAAAAGCTCCAAATCTAAAAAAAGTCAAAGTCAAACATTGCCTATCAATGAGTATTCAGATCATAAAAAATTCATTCAACTAAATACCGAACAACAAAATATTTACAAAGAAATTATCGAGTCAACAACAACTAATGTTTTTTACCTTTTTGGAATACCTGGATCTGGAAAAACTGAAATATTCATTAAATTGTGTGAATACTACTTAAAACTAGAACAACAAGTGCTTTTTTTAATTCCTGAAATATCCTTAGGATATCAAATAATAAAAAGAATAAAATATGCATTTACTATACACAGTAAAATTCATGAATATAACTCTAAAGTTCCAGATTCCAATAAAAATTTAATATGGAATAAAGTTAAAAATGGAGAAAGCTTAGTTGTTATTGGCATTAAAAGCGTGCTAATGCTGCCTTTTACCAAATTAAAATTAATAATTATGGACGAAGAACACGAAACCACATACAAGTCCGAAAATACTCCAAGATTTCACTCAAGACATATATCATTTTTTTTGCAAAAAAAATTTAATGCTAAATTTATAATGGGAAGTGCAACACCTTCTCTTGAAGCATACCATGCAATGAAACATAATCAAATAAAAAAAATAATTATGCAAAACAAATTCTCTCAAAACAAAATAGAAGATATAAAAATAATAAATATGAAAAAAGAGCTTAGCACAATTTCTTCAGAACTATTATATAGCATACAAAAAAGTTTAAATGAAAAAAGACAATCTTTAATTTTCATAAATAAACGAGGGTATCTAAAAAATTTAGAATGCAACAAATGTGGGCATACAATTTGTTGCCCAAATTGCTCATTTGGTTTAATTTATCATAAACCAGAAAACAAACTTGTATGCCACTATTGTAGCTATAAAACAAAAACATCAAACCACTGTCTTAAATGCGAATCAAAAGACATTAAATATAAAACTTATGGAATTCAACTTGTTGAAAAAGAATTGAAAAATTTTTTACCAAATGCAAAAATTGCAAGAATAGATTCTGATATTACTAAAATAGAAAATATAGATTCAATAAGTAAGTTTGAAAACAGAGAAATAGACATACTTATTGGAACACAAATCATTGCAAAGGGATTTAATTTTGAAAATATAAAAACGCTAGGCATAATCAACGCAGACATTGGAATAGGGTTGCCCGATTTTAGAAGCAGTGAAAGAATTTTTACAACACTCTCACAAGTCATTGGAAGAGCTGCAAGATTTAAAAGCGACAACACAATTATTATACAAACAAAAAATCCCGACTATTATGCCATAAAATATGCCTATATGAACCAATATGAACAATTTTACGAACAAGAACTAGATATACGAAAAAAATTAAACTATCCTCCATTTAACAAAATTATTAGAATAATCTTTAGAAGTAAAAATGAAGAAACTGCTAAAAAAAAATGTTGGGAATTTTTTGAAAAATCTAAAGAATTTTTACAAGAAGGAATTGAACACTTGGGTCCATCAGAAGCTATTATGAAGAAAATATCTAAAAACTATAGATACAATGTAATATACTTATCAAAATCTTACAACTTAATTGAAAGACTAGTTAGCAAAACACGAGAAAAGGTAAAAACAACAAATAATGTCTATATTGAAATAGATTATTATCCAATATCATTAATTTAGATAAAATCCAGATCTTCTTTATTTAAAGACTTAAGAAACGTTGAAAGCACATAAAGAGCTTTATCATTGTGACCTCCCTCAGGAATAATAAGATCGGCATATTCCTTAGTAGGCTCAATAAATCTATAATAACCCCATCTAGTAGTGTTCATGTACTGATCAATAACTGACTCTAAAGTACGCCCTCTTTTAGAGATATCTCTCTTTAAACGCCTAATAAATCTAATATCATTTGGGGTATCAATATATATTTTAAGATCTATTAAATTTCTTACTCTCTCTTCAACAAAAATCATAATACCTTCAACAATAACAACAGGAGTTGGTACAACTAAAACTGTTTTAAGTTGTCTTTTGTGATTAATAAAGTCGTAAAGAGGCATATCTATTGGACTATTTCTTTTTAAATTTTTCAAATGTTCATAAAATAAATTATTATCAAAAGCATCTGGATGATCAAAATTTACCTTAGAAAACTCATATTCATAATCACCCACACTCTTATAATAATTATCTTGAGAAATAAGGACAAATTCTGGAATAAACTCACTAATCTTGTTTACAACTGTAGTTTTTCCGCTTCCAGAACCACCAGATATCCCAATAATCTTAGCCATCAATCAACTTCTTTTTTTTTAATTTGTGGCATATCTTTCAAAGTACCAGCCACAAACACATTCTTAAATCCCATGCTTTTTAAAACTTTCTTAGCCTCGTAAGACTTACTAAAACTTTTACCATAAACAATTATTTGGGACTCAAAATCGCCTAACTTATCCTTTTTGGCAAATAAATTGTTAAAAGGAATGTTAATTGATTTCAAATAATGAGACTTACTATATTCTTTGGTAGATCGAATATCCAAAATTTTTGCTCCATTTTTGATTTTTTCTAACAAAAACAGATTGGCCCTTTTCATTCTAAGAATAATAAAAAACCAAATATAAAAAAAAAGCAGTACTATTAATCCTATAAATTTTGCATAATTCATCGTCATAGTTTTAATGAAAATGATATCAAAAAAAATAAAAAAAAGAAATGAAATTGTTTTTTTTGTAAAATTAATATAAAATTCAAGTAAATTGTTAGCTTACAGCTCAAAAGTAAGTTTAGAGTTAAGATGAAAAAGAAAAAAAAGATACGTTGTCGTAGAATTAAAAAAAAACTCAAGCTCTTATTAATTATACTAGCAAAAAAATTAAAAACTATAGCTAAAAATCCCAAATTAATACTTGCCAGCACAATGCAAATAATTTTAGGCTCCACACTAATGGCAATCTCCACAAATGTTTTATATATTCCCCACGGACTTCTTAGTGGAGGGATTGGGGGCATCTCATTAATGCTACATTACCTATTAAACTTTAATTTAGGATGGACAATATTTGCATTAAACATCCCATTATTTATTATTGGAATAAGATTTTTAAATATAACATTTATAATTCAAAGTTGGATTGCAATGGGATTATATTCTATTATCATAAACTACTCTCAGTTTTTACAAAATAAAATATATCTTAACGATATGATGCTTGTGTCAATACTAGCCGGACTTATTTCTGGGCTTGGTCTTGGACTAGTATTTAAAGGCAAAGGATCCTCAGGGGGATCAGACATAATTGCAATGATTATTAAAGAAAAATATTCAATCAGCATTGGAACAACAAACTTCATAGTTAATCTGGCAGTACTATTACTTGCGACCTTTTTCTTTAATATTGAAATCGCGCTTTATACACTAATAGCATCATTTGTAACATCCATAATGACAGACAAAACAAGTACTGGATTTGGCAATCAAAAAGCTATACTGGTTATTTCAGACAAGGGAAAAGAAATTGCTTATCTTCTCACAAACAAGTTGAAATTGGCTGCCACATTGATAGACGGAAAAGGCGCTTGGGCAGGAACAGAAAAAACTATAGTATTTATAGTAGTTCCAATAATGCGCTTATCAAGAATTAAGTATATATCACAAAAAGTTGATCCAAATTGTTTTATTACCGTTATTAATACCAACGAAATTACTGGGGGTAAAAAAATAGCTGACTCAATCTCATTAAAATAATAAATTTATAAATTTAATTTAAAATTAAAAATCCTTTAAGAATAAAACCAAATTATCAATAATTAAATTCAATTCATCGCCCTCATAAAAATTTGACAAAAAAGTAACAAATCTTTTTGGAAATTCAGAAATGAATTTTTTGTAAGAATTTTTTCCAATATCAATTTCAAGCTTATAAGAGTGAAGCATCAAAGTGTTTTTTTTAAAGTTGCCATCTACTCTGCTATAAATCTCATCTCCCAATATTGGAAAATTAAGATATTTCATATGAACTCTCAATTGATGAGTACGACCAGTTTTAGGCCTTAAAGCCAAAAGAGAATATTCACCAAAATTGAGTAACAATCGATATTCTGTTAATGCTTTTTTACCTCTCTCTTTAGAAACAGTAAATTTTTTTCTATTGTATTTATCCCTATCTATAAAAGATTCAATACTTCCAAAAAGACTCTTAAAATTACCCTTAACAATTGCAATATAAACTTTATTTACCCTTTTATCTTTAAATTGCCGAGCTAAAAATCCTAAAGTACTGATATTTTTTGCACAAATTAGCACACCAGAAGTATCTTTATCCAATCTGTGAACAATTCCAGGCCTAATTTTTTCTTCATTAAAATTAATTTCCAATCTTTTTATATGATATAAAAGAAAATTAACAACAGTATCATTCCAATGCGATATTCCAGGATGACTTAAAATTCCTTGTGGCTTGTCCAAAACAATGGTATTACAATCTTCATAAATTACAGTAATAGGAATATCGTTGGGTCTAAGATAGTCAATCTGTCCATTCTCTTCATCAAATTCAATCAGTATTTCATCATCCTTAAAAACAGGTTTAGACAATTTTATTTTAAAAAATTTTCCATTACTCTTTTTAAACGCTTCTACATTTCTTCTTTTAATTTGACTTCTAGTAAAAACTTCCAAATTGTGTGACAAATAAAAATCCAATCTTAAAGCATTCTCTTTAACAATAAATTCCTTTTTAAGTCTGATCATACTACTGAAGAAAATAATCAATCAAAGCAATAGTTAGCGCAATTACAGCTCCAATAGAGGCTGAAACAATAAACTTTTTATAAATTTCATCTTTTGAAAGATTAGAACCATTTGAAAAAGGATATGGAACGTAATTTGAATCCATTCCATTATAAAAATAGTATCCCACATCAAAAAAAAACAAGCTCAAAAATAAAACTATTGGAAAAGATCCAATACTAATAGTTGAAAACCTAAACAAATCTTTTGCTAATTTTGACTTAAGATCATTCTCAAGATTTAAAGCTTTATTCTCTTGAATATTTTTATAAAGAAAAGAATCATCCCTACCAACAACAGATGTATTTTCTTTTTTGGAAGAAATAAAATTGCCACTGGAAGTTAATTTATCTTGCAATGGCAAACTTTTGGCAATGCTTAAATCTAAATAATTAAAATTAAGCTTGAAATAATCAAGTGAATTTGAATAAACATTCAAAACACTAAAAAACAATAACAAGCTTCTAATAAGCATAAATTTTCTACTTCAATAATTCTAACTTTAAAGTCTCAGTTATTTCATCAACAATCTCAGAAGAGCCAAAATACTGTACAGGACCTGGATATAAATAAAAATTATTCAAAGCCCAATTATCACGATTTTTAACAAACTCTCTAAATGGTCTTCCTTCTAAATCGACCAGAGCTTTTTTTATAACAGGCTTTTGCATTCCATATCTCTCTTCCATGTTCATCAACATTGTTATAGGCACTCCTCCTGCAATCCAATCCGTTGATTTTAAATTTAAATTTTTTATGCAAGACATATAACCCGTTAGTCCATTTAAAATGAGCGCAACCGAATTATACCCCAAACTATAGCAATAATCACTATCAAAATTAGAAGGGAAAGCACTTCTACCTTCATAGCCAAAAAAATGATCAACCGGAATAAAATTCCCCTTATATTCTCCACTTTTTTTCATATCATTTAATCTTGCTTGAACCATTTCAATAAACAATTTTTCAGTAGGAACTCTTGAAACATTAAAATTCCCATGGGGATCTCTTTCTAAAATTGAATTTATAAGCTCAAATTGAATAAACAAAGGCAAAGATAAATAAACTCCCTTCATATAATCACTAAGCTTAGCAATGAAAATTCCTTTCATTGCCTCAACATTAAGCCCTTTAAACTCACTCTCATTTTTATCAAAAATATTACATAATTCAAACATTAAAGACTTGACTTCAGGAATAAATTCAATCACACCTTCAGGAACTATAACTATTCCAAAATTATCACCATTTAAAGATCTCTTTAAAACAACAGATACCATATCATCAACAATCTCAGATAAAGTTTTCTTTTTAGCCAAAACTTCTTCAGACACAATACAAATATTTGGATGGGTTTTTAAAGCGCATTCCAGAGCAACATGAGATGCACTTCTACCCATAAGTTTGACAAAATGCCAATATTTTCTAGTTGACATAGCATCTCGACATAAATTACCTATCATCTCAGAATAAATTTTTGTAGCAGAATCAAATCCAAATGAAATTTCAATATGATCATTTTTAAGATCAGCATCAATTGTCTTTGGAACTCCAATAACCTTAATATTCTCCCCTTTCTTTTTAAAATACTCTGCAAGAATAGCAGCGTTAGTATTTGAATCATCCCCACCAATAATAATAATTGCATCAAGATTGTTTTCTTTGGCAACCAATAGGGCTTTACTATAATGTTCTTCTGTCTCTATTTTTGTTCTCCCAGAAGATACAATATCAAAACCTCCGGTATTTCTATAAGAATTTACTAAATCCTCAGTAAGTTCAATTTTATTGTTTTCTAACAGCCCTAAAGGACCACCTTTGAATCCAAAAAGTTTTGAATTTGAATTAAATTTTTTCATTGCATCAAAAACACCAGATATAACATTATGTCCCCCAGGAGCAGGTCCTCCAGAAAGAATAATTCCAATATTTAAAGCTTTTGAAAAAGCTAAATCGGACTTGCCTTCGGTAAAACTTACAATTGGCAATCCATAAGTATTTTTAAAAAATTCCTTTAAAGCCTGTCTGTCTTGAATTGCTTCAGTATTGTCTCCATTAACTAAACTAATATTCTTAAAATCTTTTTTTAAAATATTTGGCAATTTGGGAACATACTTTTGCCTTTCTTGCTGAAAAAGAGAAGTATCCATATATTTTCCTCCTAATTAAATTAAATTAAATTAAATTAAACCCCTATCATAAATTAAATATTAAAATAATTCACAACTAATATCTATATATGATTTAAAAATAACATAGCATCACCATAAGAAAAAAATTTATAATTTCTCTTTATAGCTTCTTCATAAGAATTAAACACAAAGTCCTTACCTGCAAATGAAGAGACCAACATTAAAAGGGTAGATTGTGGGGTGTGAAAATTTGTAAAAAGCATGTCTACAAAGTTAAAACAATAGTTTTTACCAGGATAAATAAAAAGATTTGTACTTTGCTGCCCTGTTTTAAACTTTTTAAGCTTGTTATTATAAGATGACTCTAAAGCTCTAAGCGTTGTAGTACCAATTGCTAAAATTTTTTTACCAAGAGATTTTGCATTCTCCAATCTATCAGCTACACAATCTTTTATTAAAAAAGTTTCAAAATGCATTCTATGTTCTTCAACTTTTTTGGATCTTACAGGAAGAAAAGTTCCAAGTCCTACATGAAGAGTAATGAAATCATATTCAATATTATTTTCTTCAAAAACAGAAAACAAATCTTTGCTAAAATGTAAACCTGCGGTTGCAGAAGCTGCAGATCCAACATACTTAGAATAAACAGTCTGATATCGATCTTCATCTATTTTATCATAATCTCTTTTAATGTAAGGAGGTATAGGAACAAATCCATGTCTTTCAAAATAATCTTCTCCTATAGTATCATCAAACCTTAAAACAATCTCATTACTATTTTTTGATAAAATTTTGCCTATTAATCCTTCAGGAAATTTGTAAACATTGCCAACAATTTGCTTTTTAGACTTAGAAATCAAAGCAGTAAACAAATCCGTACCAATTCTATCTAAAATTAAAAATTCAACATTACTACCCATCTCTGATTCTGCATATATTCTTGACTTTCTAACTTTTGAATTATTAAAAATAATAAAAGTATCACTATTTACATATTTTAAAATATTGTTTACAGAATCCTCATGATAAATTTTTTGGAATTTAGGATCTAGCACCATCAACCTTGAAGATCCCCTTTTTTCACTTGGATATTGCGCTATTAAAGAATAGGGCAAATTAAAATGAAACTCTTTGGTTTTCACTAAGATCATCCTCTTTCATTTCTAAGTTTAAGTGAAGATATGCAAACTCAGTAGCTTTACGACCTCTATGAGTCCTGTTAATGAATCCCTTCATAATCAAATAAGGTTCATAAAAGTCCTCAAGGGAATCCGCCGTTTCTCCTACAGAAATAGCTAAAGTATCAACACCCACAGGTCCCCCATTAAATTTCAATATTAAACTTCTTAAAATATTTCTATCTTGTTCATCAAGACCTTCTCCATCAATTCTAAGCATTTCAAGTCCAATAGAAACAATGTCGCTTGTAACAATCAAACTTCCAGTTACCTGGGCAATATCTCTTATTCGTCTAAGCAATCTATTTGCTATACGAGGAGTTCCTCTTGAACTTCTTGCAAGAAGAAAAGCAGCATCATCTTCTATTTCAATATTTAAAATAATAGAATTTCTCTTTATTATCTCAACAAGCTCTATTTCACTGTAAAGTTCAAATCTAGCAGTAATTCCAAATCTCGCATAAAGTGGAGATGTTACTTTTCCCGGTTTAGTAGTAGCTCCAATCAATGTGAATTTTGGAAGTGGCATTCTTACAGTTCTAGCATTAGCTCCTTGCCCGATTACCCAATCCAACTCATAATCTTCCATGGCAATACAAAGCATTTCTTCTATTATTGGTCTTAACCTATGTATCTCATCAATAAATAAAACACTCTTCTCATCAAGACCTGTTAAAATCCCAATAATATCTTTAGGTTTGTCAAAAGCCGGTGCTGACGTAATCTTAATAGAAGCATTCATCTCGAAAGCAATAATACTTGCTAGAGTAGTTTTTCCAAGACCTGGCGGACCACTTAAAAAAACATGATCTAAAGCTTCATTTCTTTCTTTAGAAGCTCTTATAAAAATACTAAGGGTTTCTTTAACATTAATCTGACCTTTAAAATCTTCAAAAACTTTAGGCCTAAGCTCATTTTCACTCTTATCATACAAATAATTTTCATTAGAACTTAAGAAATTTACACTATTCTTTTCTCTCATAAATTACCTCTCAAAAACTATTTTATAACTACTAAAAATCAACAATTAATCTGACATTCTTTTTAAAATCTCCTTAAATAAAAACTGTTCCTTTTCGGAGTCTTTTAAATTTGAAAATTCAACTAGATTTGAAGCCTCCTTAAGCTTACTAGTAACAATTCTTCTCTCAAATCCCATGCTAACAATTGATTCTTCCAATTCTTTAAATCGAAAAAGACTAGATTCAAGCTCATTATTAACCAAAAGCTTGCCCTTAAGATGCAAAAACATTTTACCAGCCATTTTTTTCCCAATACCTTTGATTTTGGCAACAAGCTCAACATCCTCTCTATCAATAGCGTCCTTAAACTCATTATACTTTATATTAGATAGCACTCTTAAAGCAGCCCTTGGCCCTATACCACTTACTCCAATAAGACCTTTAAAAGCTTCTCTTTCATCTGAATTTAAAAATCCAAAAAGTTTTAATTCATTTTCTCTCGTATAAAGATAAGTAAACAGTTCAACTTTATCTGACAACTTAAAATTAGCAAGGCAAAATGAACTAACTAAAATCTCAAATTCAAAAACAGTAGTCATTAAGATCAAACTAGATTCTTTTTTATCTATAACTTTACCATGGATCTTATTTATCATATAATTAAATTATATTACACAGAAACATCCAATTTAAGCAAAAGCCTTAAAGAAAGGAAACCAAATGAAAAATCAATTTCTAAACAGATATTTTAAATTAATACTTACAACTGTTTTTGTAATCCTATCTATATCTCTGGTAGCAAAAGAAACAACAACTAAACTAAAAGTTCCAAATGGATTTAAAGTCGAAATTTTCTTAAATAATACAATTGAAAAACCAAGAGGAATTACAAATGATCAAGATTTTATTACGAAAAGATTTAAATAAAATCAAAAACTAACTTAATTCTTCTGGAATCTCTAAATTATGAATTACTTCTTGAACATCATCAAAGTCTTCAAGTTTTTCGACAAGAAGAAGTATTTTTTCTGCTTGCTCTTTGTTTAAAGAAATTTTACTTTCAGGAATCAAAGCTATCTCTGCCATCTCTTCTTTAAATTTAGTTTTTAAAAAAGATAAAACTTTATCAAAATTCTCAGGACTTGTTATTACTTCTGCTTCATTATTTTCAACCAAAATATCTTCAGCACCAACTTCTAATGCTAATTCCATTATTTCATCCTCAAGATATTTTTCTAAATTGTAAACAACAAGACCCTTTCTATAAAACATATATGATACTGAACCTGGAGTGCCAAGAGACCCCCCACCTTTTGTAAGCACGCTTTTTACATCGCTAGAAGTTCTGTTTTTATTATCTGTCAAGCACCTGATCATTAGAGCAACTCCATAAGGAGCATAAGCCTCATAAGTAATTTCAAAATATTCAACACCTTCATTGCCGCCAATACCCTTTTTTATTGCTTTCTCAATATTATCTTTTGGCATATTAGCAACCTTAGCCTTATTAACAGCAACTCTTAGCCTAGGATTAGACTCAATATCCCCCCCCCCTATTTTAGCTGCAATAGTTATTTCTCTTATTAGCTTTGTGAAAATTTTATTACGCCTTGCATCAAGAGCGCCTTTTTTTCTTTTTATTGTTGACCATTTGCTGTGACCAGACATTTACACCTCCACCAATTTTTCCAACTGATCTAAAATGTCAAACATCTTATTATTAATTAAATGAGCTTTAATTGTATTAAACATTAACATAAGAACTGTAACAGGACCTATTCCCCCCTTAACAGGAGTAATAAATTTAACATAATCTTTAACATCCTCAAAATCCGTATCGCCTGAAAGAATTTTTCCGTTATTAGTCTCAATTTCAGAAATACCAATGTCAATCACATAAGGCTTCCCAGACAACATACTCCTATCTATCAACTTGGACTTACCAACAGCAGAAATAACAATATCTGCCTGCCTTAAATAAACATCCAAATAAATGCTTTTGCTGTGACAAGCAATAACAGTCGCATCATAAGGCTTTGATGAGAGTAATATTGAAATAGGCTTTCCTACAAGAGGACTTCTACCGACTACAACAACCGTTTTTCCCGATGTTTTTATCCCTTTATCTCTCAAAATCTTTAACACAGCAAGAGCCGTACAAGGAATAAATCCTTTTTTATCTCCTAAAATCATTTTGCCTAAATTAACAAAGGACAAACCATCAACATCTTTTGAATAAATTATGCTATTTAAAATAGAATTTAAATCCATGTCTTTTAAAAGAGGCAATTGAACAATAATTCCATCTGTACTTAAATTTTTATTTTCCCTATCAATTACTTCTAAAATATCACCTTGAACAGCATTTGTAGAAAATTTAATTACCTCAACATTTAAACCAATCTCTTTTGCCACTCGATTCTTAATTGAAACATAAAGCTTACTTGCAGGCTCATCATTTGCTAAAACAACTTTTAACGCAATTTTATCTCTCAAGTCGTGCTGTTTTAAGAATTCTTTCAAAATTAAATAATATTTATTCGCAAAATCCTTTCCATTAAAAACAGTATTCAAAATATGCCTCTTAAATCAAACAAGATTACCTTAACATTATACTCAGATTGCCAATATAAAGAAAGCTTAAACTATTAAATTTCAAATTGTAATTAAATTTATTTTCAACTATAATATACAAGGGTAATAATTTTAAAAGAATGGAGAATAATGAAAAAACATCTTCTTATGACAAGAACACTAATTGCAATTTTGCTAATTAGTGTAAACATAAAAAAAATTGAAGCTGCAGTCAATATTGACAGACATACAAACTCCACTTTAGGAATAGATTTAAGTTTTGGAATGCCCATTTTTTATAACGACTTATCAAAAGCTTACCCAACTAATTTATATCCTGGGGGTATTGGAGCAATAAAATATCAGTACCATATTTTAAACAATTTAGCAATTGGACTTGAGTTAAGATATATGTTTAATTTTGACATTAACCATTCTTTTAATATATTAAATCCAGACTCAAGTGTGGGTAAAATTTTTTATAGTGTGCCTATTACATTTTCAATAAACTATATATTTGATATAGGAGAATTATTTCAAGTTCCAGTTTTCACAAATGTAGGATTTTCTCTCAATACATATGGAGATAGAAATAACAATATTACAAATTTAAGAACTTTTGATGCACTCCCTACGATCTCTTTTGGATCTGGAATTTTATGGAACTTTAACTACAAATGGTCTTTTGGAGCAACAGCATCTTGGTGGATGATGTTTGAATTTGGCAATTCAGCTAAAATGGCGCATTTTGCACTTATATCATTATCAGTCACAGTGAATGTAAATAAATTGTAGGATACAAATGAAGCGAAAATATAAAAACTATTTTAAAAAAAAAATAATTTTAAACCTATTAATACTCTTATTGCTAGCATGCTCAAGTGAATCCATATTCTCTCAACTGGGAAATCTGCAAAAAATAAAACATGAGTATAATATTTTGGGTAGCTCAAGCCCAAGAGGAATTTCTCTAGTAGGAGAAACTCTTTATATTGCAGCCATGCATTTATTTAAAAAAGAAAACGGTAAGATTGAAAAAATTGACTTAAGTAATTCTTATGAGTTTATAAATGACATTGTCAATATATCTGGGAAAACCTATCTTTTAGCACAAAACAAAAAAGAAGAACTAGAAGTTTGCGAGCTAAATGGAAAAGAATGGACATTAAAATTTAAAAAACCACTAAAAGCATATAAATTCTTAAAATCTGTGGGAAACGATGGCGTAAAAGAAGCATATATTTTAGCTATAGACAAAAAGAATAAAGAGAAAATTTTTGATATACAAGGAGTTGACAAAACCCCATCACAAGCTAATGAAAATGACAAATTTTATCAAATATCAAATGAGGATAAATTAATTACAGGAAATTCACTTAAAATATGGGGAATAAACAACACCTATACAAGTATAGACCAACAACAAGCCAAAGAAATAATGCCTATTATTAAAACAAACATTAGAGGCTTTTCTGAGATCTTAGTAATGACTGGTGGCTACAATACTCTAGATACAAAATTTAAAGTATATTCAAGCGCAAATAATTATACAACGCCAATATTTACTCAAGACGAAGTAGGTGAATTTAGCGGCTACTTTGCAAGAGAATTTAATGATGCAATATTGATTGGAAGTAATAATGGATTTGCAGAATTCACAAAAAATAAAGAAGGGGTTTTTGTTTTACAAGCACCTTCAAGATCCGTAGAACCTGGTTCTTATAACGGTTCTCAGCTAAGTAAAACGGGACTTAATGATATTATTCCTGTATCAAGCAGCGCAATTTATATATTAACTAAGGGTAAAGGTCTGTGGAAGCTAGAAAACAAGAAATTAACCAAAGAATAAAGAATAAAAATTGGTTATAAATTTCTCATATCTAGATTTATTAAAATCTTTATCATAATATTTTTTAATCTTAATGTTCAAATTAAAATTAATTTTGGATCTAAAATATAAATAATTGATATTATTTATATTAAAAATTTGACCCTCATCATTCATAACTTTAACCTCAAGATCTAAAAGAAGTTTAGCAAAAAAAATATCTCGGGTAATCACAAGGCTGTACCTATCTGCTAAATTCAAAATAAATCCATCAACATTATCTACTACTTCTAAAACAAAATTTTCTGTTTTTTCCAAGCTCAAAACCTTATTGGAAACTACAATAAGTTTCGACTTATTATGCAATATAAATTTTTGTAAAAATTTTATTATCTTAAAATTACAAGAATCAGCATCAACAAAAATTCTATTTAACAATCTTATTGTCCACCACTTTAAAAGCTAAAAAAGAAACAATGGCATTTTTATTAATAGGCCCAAATATTCTAGAATCATTCAAAACACTTAAATTGTCGTTTAATAAAAAAACTTCATTTTTTTTTAAAATAAAACACTTAACAACATCATCTGTATTGAAAAAATTATTCAATTTGTAATAACTGACCAAATTGCCATTCAAATAAAAAAAATCAGTACCCTTTTTATTCACTAAAACATTTAAACCTCTAACATAAACAGAATCACCTTGAACAGCTGCTATTCTTGATACTTTATAGCTTGCTCTTTTAAAGATTTTATTTAAAAAAAAGAAATCTTTTATTAAGGTTAATAAAAGATTATTTTTTAATCTAAAATCTTCATAAAGAACAATGTCATTCATTTTCAAAGGAATAAAAAAAGATGTTATATGTGTTGCAACAAAGAACAAGCTAGTATTTTTTGTTATAGTTGGCAACATCTCATTACTTTTAATCATAAAAATTTGCAAAACAAACTTCGTGAAAAAAAAATTAAACATTAAAAATATTAAAATATATTTTAAAAGGGTTTTTCTTTGCTTTTTCCTTGAAAGTCTTTGTTCGAAAGTTAAATACGAAGTCACTATTAAATAAACCCTATTCTAGAAAACGGAAGATATATTATTAAGGTTCTCCCAAGTACTTTATTTTTATTGATTACTCCAAAAAACCTACCGTCATGAGAATTATCTCTATTATCCCCAATTGGCAAAATATACCCATAAGGAACATAAATCCCATAATCTCTTATTATGGCTTTTTCCATATAATAATCAACATAAGGCATGAAAGCAGATAAATACTTATATTCCAATCTTTCAAACTCGAACCTATCAATAACTCTAGCATCAAAAAATGAGAAATCAGGAATGCTGCTTAAATTTATATTTAGCTGACTTAGCGCAACAAACATGGCAAAATCACCATAAATACCATAATCTTCATTTGCAATAATCTTTTTAATCTTAAAATTCTGATCAACCGAATATCGGTAAGAATCTTCTAAAATAAAACTTTCTTCACCTTCTCTTTTAATATAAGCTTTACCATTGTTAAACTTAACAATCTTGCCGTCTGCAAATAAGCCTCTTTTCACAAGAAATCTAACATTAGGATTGCCATATTCATCTCTATCAAGATCAACAAAAGATAACGTTAACATATAAAGTATTCTTTGAAAAATATCAAAAAAAACACCCTTTGATTTGTACTCTGGATTTTCAAAAATAATAATATCAGATTCTTCTGGGGTTTTAAAACCATTAATCTTAAATAATCCTGGCAAAAGTTCAGGTCCATAAGAAAATTTATCTACAAATAAAAAATCTCCTATTTGAAGAGTATTTTCCATTGAACCTGATGGTATTTTATAAGCCTGAACAAAATACTGATTTATTACCAGCACAAAAATTGCTGCTGCTACAAAATCAAATAAAAAATTAAGCAAAAATCCTCGTTTCTTAGCTCTTAATTTGCAAAAATGCTTTTTTCTTTTTCGATATGTTAAATATTTCTCAACAGAGAGTACCAAAAAAGATGCAAACTTATCCAATCTTCTTAAATACATAATCTAACCTCAAGAATTAAATCATACAAAATATTGACACTTATTTAAATACTTTTCTATACTTTAAAAGATGAAAGAAATTGATGAAAAAAAGGATGTTGAGATTTTTGAAGTTAAATTAAAGCCAGTTCTAGGAATAACACCCAAGGTTTATGTATTGCTTACAACAATAATATTGCTTTTAAGTTTAATATCAATTCTAATAATCATTCCCAAGTTTAAAAATCCAGGAGCATATTTAAAAATAAATTCTAATATTGCAAACACTTACATCTATTTAAACGAAAAATATATCGGAAGAACTCCACTTAATAAATACATAAACACTACTGAAGGGATTCTTAAAGCAAAAAGAATCGGTTTTAAAACCTACGAACAAAACATAAAAATTCGCAACAAATTTTTTGGGAACTACAACTTACAAATAAATTTAGAATTGTCTGATCCTGAAAAAATTATTAAACAAAGGCAAAAAGAGCTCTCAATAATGGTAAAAATCAAAAATACTAATGAAAATACAAAATTAATCCCTGTTTTTTCATTAGTATCTAGTGAGCTCAAAGAACACCCTAAATACATTAAAAAATTTCTAAAAGATTCCATACCTTACTTAAATTCAATAGAAATGTTTAAAGACTTTCTAGATTCATACAAAACCGTTTATTCAATAGACCGAAACAATAGTAATCAAAAAATATGGGACTCTCTAAAAACAAACTTTAATTTAGAAGAGAGAGCTATATTTTGGTTTTTAGAAAATTTAGATAAAGACTTAAAAATACTAACAGAAAATGAGCCTTGGGTTAAAACATTAACCAAAAATTTAGACAATGAAAACATACAATTAATTTCTAAAAATGAAAAAATTAATATAAAGTTACCTGGATTTAAAAAAATAAATTCAAATAAAATCGAAAAAATTCAAAATTATGAGCTAGATTCAAAAAATATTTCACTAAAATCTACCTATATTATAAAAGAATTTCTTATGCAAGAACAAAATGTCACAAAATATGAATATCAAGATTTTTTAAAAGAAAATCCAAAATGGGCATTAAATAACAAAGAAAATTTAATAAGGGAACAGCTTGTAGATGAAAATTATCTTAAAAATTTTAATCAAATGGGTTTAAGTGAAGCTATCACAGGGGTATCTTATTTCTCAGCATTAGAATATGCCAACTGGTACTCTAAAAAACTTCCCAACGGATTCAAAGCAAGACTCCCCATATCACAAGAATGGGAATTGTATCAAAAAGAACAAAGCACAAAACCATTAAATATCAATGAAATATCAAAAAAAGTTGGATTTTGGAATTTAATGCAAAATTCGTCTTTCAATGACATCGCAATATTCAAAAATGAAAAAAATTTTTATAACGAAAATTCGAATTTTTATTCATTAATAACAGAGATTAGAACATATTATAATCAAAATAATAATTTACTCAATCCATCAACTAAAGCTTCTTTTTTGAAAAATTGGAGTTCTCCAAACATTGGTTTTAGATTGATTGTATCAAAGGAATAGATTTGAACACAAACACTTTGCTTCTTGAAAACAAAAAAGCAAAATTCAATTACTTTATTGAAGAAAAAATAAGTTGTGGAATAGTACTCAAAGGGACCGAAGTTAAATCAATAAAGTCAAAAAAAATATCATTTAATAATAGCTTTGCAAGCATAAAAAAAGAAGAATTGTGGCTTGAAAACTTGCACGTATCAAAATATAAAGAGGGAAATATTTTTAATCATGATGAATTGAGGCCTAGAAAACTTCTAATTAAAAAACGAGAATTACAAAGACTAAAAAAATTTAAAGAAAAAGAGGGATACACTTTAATTCCTATTAGCTTTTATTTAAAAAAATCGCTAATTAAAGTAGAAGTCGGAATATGTAAAGGGAAAAAATTGTACGATAAAAGAGAACTGCTAAAACAAAAAAGCATTAAAAAAGATCTTAGTAGAGAAATAAAATATAAATAAAAGCTCTAATTTCCAATTACAATGAGCAATCACAATAAAAAATTGCAATTACTCATTTTCGTGATAAATAAAACTAATAACTTTTTTTAAAAGATAGTTCAAACCCAAGAGCACTAGCTTGCCCCATATTAATATCAAAACTAGGTTCAAATCCTCCAAAAGCTATATTAAGACTACTTTTAAGCTTCTTATTATAACTATTAGCAAATGTAAATGGAAGAATAATTTCTGTAAATCTTGTCAAAGCCATAGTAACTACACCTGCTAGCATCATTCCCTTACCCCAAGTCCATTTAAAAGCATTTTTTTTAACACTATCATCAAAAGCTTTTTTAAAACTATTATCAAAAGCTTTAATCTCTAAGTAAGCTCCTGTAAGTATCAAACCTATACCAACAGCATCAAATCCAAGAATAAAAATACCCCCAAGAATATCTCCTTGAGCAAAAGAACCTATTCCAAACCCCAAAAAAAGATTCAATAAAAATGGCACAAGAGAATCCTTTTTGCCACTCTCATAGGTCAAAAGTTTTTCTGCCGGACTTAAAAAAGCGTTTTCAGAACCATTAGCTTGAGCAAAACTAGAAAAAACACAAAATGCCAACAAAACAAAAATTAAAAATTTATTCATAATAACCTCTTTATTAAAACTGATACTATGTTAGCATATTAACTAAATTTAAAAAAGGTTTTTTAAAGCATTCAAACTATTTAAAATTTAAAAAAGGCTTTTTAAAATATTCAAACTATTTAAATTTAACCTTTTTCAAATTGTTACTTGAAATTCGCTTCCCAATAGAGCTTCTTGATTTGACTATAAAATTAGCAATCTCAATTCGTTTAACAATGTCTTTACTTGTAGAAAATTCTATAAATTTAGGACCCAATGAAAAATCAATAAATTCATCGCTTTCTCCTAAAAATTCATAGACTTTATCTGTAATAAATTTATCTATTTTAAATCTTTTAACATAATAAAAATTGTCAAGTTTGTTAAGATAAATTATTGAAAATATTTGTTCTTTTGAATTATTTATATCATAAATTAAAGCACATATATTGTTTTTATCTATAAATACCTTGTCTTCAATGTTCTTAAGTACATAACTTTTTTTCTTGAAAACCAATATTTTATCATAATAACTAGCATTTCCAATAAATTCTCCATCAAAAAGACTAGTTCCTACAAAACCTTCTGCTAAGTTTAAATAAACCTTCATATTCTTTGTAGCTATTTCTTTTACATTTTTTGATTTGATTAAAGAAATTTCAGTCTTCCTTTGATGCTCTTTAGAATACTTTGCAAGCAACAAATCAATAAAATTTATTGAATAACCTCTTATTGAAGAAATACTGCTATTTATACTCTTTAATTCTTTATTCAAAATTTTAACATCCCTGGAATTCTTATCAATATCAAAAAGACTTATTTTTCTAATTGGAATTTTAAGCAAATTTTCAACATCTTCTTTCAAAATCTTTCTTGAAAAAGATTCTTTGTACCTTAAAATCTCGGTCAATATTATACTTACAATATTTTCTTCCTTAGAAATTGTTTCAAGAAATTTATAAATCTTGTTTTCAATAAAAACTTGTTCCAATGTTTTATAAAATATTTTTTCAAGAATCTTGCTTTTTTGCAATTCAAGCTCCATTTTCAAAATTTTTTGAAGATGGGCTGCATGAAACTTAATAAGATCTTTAATAGTATAAACAACAGGATATCTCTCACTAAGCAGCAATAAATTAACAGAAATTGATACCTGACAATTTGTATAATGATATAACTTTTCAATCACTTCACTTGCATAAACACCTCTTGGCAAAGAAAGTTCAATAGCTACATTTTCAGCAGTAAAATCATTAATGCTTGAAACTTTGATATAATTTTTTCTAATAGCTTTCTCAATCGAAGATATCAAACTCTCAGTAGTCTCACCAAAGGGCAATTCCTTTATTACAATTGTTTTTTCATCTATAGTTTCAATTTTAGCTCTAACTAAAACTTTACCATTACCATCAGCGTATTCATTAACATCAACTATCCCTCCTGTTGGAAAATCAGGATAAAGATCGTAAGTCTCTCCAAGAAGTTCACTCTTTACTGCATTTAAAATCTCATTAAAATTGTGAGGCAAGATTTTGGCTGCCATTCCAACAGCAATTCCCTCACTTCCTTGAATTAAAATAACAGGAATTTTTGCAGGATAAAGCAAAGGTTCATTATTCCTTCCATCATAAGACGCTTCATAAACTGTTATTTCCTTACTGTAAAGAACATCAAAAGCTAAAGGGGTTAATCTGCATTCAATATAACGAGAAGCAGAGGCAGGATCACCTGTAAACAAATTACCAAAATTCCCCTGCTTTTCGATAAACAGATCCTTGTTAGCAATATTAACAAGAGCTTCATAAATTGACGTATCACCATGAGGGTGGTATTTCATTGTATTACCAACAACATTTGCAACTTTATGAAAGTTGCCATCATGCATTTCAAAAAGAGAATGTATAATTCTTCTTTGGACTGGTTTAAATCCATCAACAACACTAGCAATAGCACGATCTTTAATAACATAAGATGAATATTGCAAAAAATTATCTTTAAGTACAGTTCTAATATCCATTAAATTAAATTCTCCATAATAAAATTCCGCCTCTCAGGAGTGTTTTGCCCCATATAAAAACCCAATTTTCCTTTTATTTCTTTAATATTAAAAAGATCTACTTTTGTAAGTTTAATACTATTAATATCAATAAATCCTTTAAATTCATTTGGAGAAATTTCACCAAGACCTTTAAACCTTGTTACTTCGCCCCCCCCCTTAAGCTCAAGAATAGCTTTTTGTTTTTCTTCCTCAGAATAACAATAGGCTGTGATTTTTTTGTTTCTAACCCTAAAAAGAGGCGTCTCTAAAATATACATATGACCATTTAAAATTAAATCTTCAAAAAAAGTCAAGAAAAAAGTTAACAATAAATTTCTAATATGAAATCCATCAAAATCTGCATCGGTTGCTATTACAACTTTATTGTACCTTAAATTCTCAATTGATTCTTCAATTCCAAGAGCTACCATCATATTGTAAAGCTCTTCATTTTTATATATTTCAGATCTATTTCTTTCAAACATATTCTGAGGCTTTCCTCTAAGAGAAAATATGGCCTGAGTATAAACATCTCTACAAGATACCATTGAACCTGTCGCAGAATCTCCTTCTGTTAAAAAGATCATGGTTTGCTCTGACTGCTTACTGCTATCATTAAAATGAAACTTACAATCCTTAAGTTTGGGAATTTTAAAAGATATTTTTTTTGCCCTCTCTCTTGCTTCTTTTCTTACACTGCTTAATTCTTTTCTAAGCCGCTCATTGTCAACTACTTTTTTCTCAATCAATTTTGCAAGTATTTTATCTTTATATAAAATCTCAGAAATTATCTTTTGCACTTCCTTTGCAACATTACTTCTAGTTTCAATATTCCCAAGCTTATTCTTAGTTTGACTTTCAAATATTGGATCTTTAATTTTAACAGAAAGAGTTGCAACAAGACCCTCTCTAACATCTGTTGACGAATATGTTTTTTTAAGAAAATCGTTAATAGCTCTGACAAAGCCTTCTCTAAAACCAGTCTGGTGAGTACCCCCATCACTAGTATACTGCCCATTAACAAATGAAAAATAAGTCTCCCCATAATTATTAGTATGAGAAAAAGCAAATTCTAAAGTTTTACTAGAATAGTAAACAATATCATAAAGTAAATCATCGCTTTTAATTTCTGAATTCAAAAAATCTAACAGACCGTTTTTAGATTCAAAAATCTGATCATTATAGTTTATTATAAGTCCTTTATTCAAACAAGCATAATGAAAAAATCTTCTCTTGAGAAAATCTTCGCTGTAAGAATATTTTCCAAATATCTCTGAATCTGCTAAAAACTCAACATAAGTACCGTCTTTATCAAAAGATTGCATTTCCCTAGATTCCAATAAGTTTCCCTTAGAAAACAAAGCCTCAAAAGATTTACCATTTCTTGTTGATCTTACTAGAAACCTTGAACTTAAGGCATTAACCGCCTTAGTTCCAACCCCATTAAGCCCTACAGAAAATTGAAAAACATCATCATTATACTTAGCTCCAGTATTAATAACTGAAACGCTTTCAACAACTTTACCAAGAGGAATTCCTCTTCCATAATCTCTGACTGTAATAAGATTGCCTTCTTTTTTTATAAAAATTTCATTACCGTAACCCATAATAAATTCATCAATTGAATTGTCTATTATCTCTTTAATTAAAATATAAATACCATCATCAATATTAGAACCATCTCCTAAACGCCCAATATACATACCAGATCGCAATCTAATATGTTCAAGAGAAGATAGCGTAATTATTTTGCTTTCATCATAATTTTGAGTCTTCATTTAAATCCTTGCTTTACGAATTAAATTTTAATAGCTTCAAGCTTTTTAACTATTTGATCTCTAATAATACTAGCAAGATTATCTTTTTCATATTCACTTAATTTTAAAATATCTATCAAAGGATGAACATGAATATAAACAGATAATCCAGAATTAAAAATAATATTTTTAATAAAAAAATTATTAGTATTATAAAGAGTAACAGGAAGAACAGATGTTCCTGTCTTTAACGCCATCTTAATTGCACCTTTTTTAAAAACCTTAGTATCTCCCCCCCGATTTCTAGTTCCTTCAGGAAAAATTCCAATAGACCTACCCTCTCTCATAACCTTTATTGCTTTAATTTCAGCCTCAGCAGCAGATTTTATGCTCTTTCTATTAACAAAAATAGCACCCATAACAATCAGAACAAGATTCACAAAAGGAACTCTAAGCAAAGAGTGCTTTGCCAATATCACAAATGGATTAACAAAAGTATAAATAAAAATCAAAGGATCCATAGCCGCAATATGATTTCCCATTATTATTACATTGCTTTTTTTGGGAATATTCTCAGAACCTGTAATAACAATCTTAATTCCAGCAATCCATAAGCTAATCTTAATACAAACTCGCATTATAATAAAGCTTAATCTAATACAATAGCGCTCAAGTAAAAAAATCTTACAAAGAAAATAAAAAGGAGATAAAAAAATTAAAATCAACAAGAACAACAAAACATTAAAATAAGCCATAATACTTCTCAATATTTTCATAAAAACTATTATCCTATTTTTTCTATTCTCTCAAGTTTTAATTTTTGCCCTTTAACTAAGCTTACATCATCTTTTAAAATTTTAATAGGATTAAGAATGATTGTAGAAAATTTTTGCTTTTGAACAATTCTCTCGCTATGTTCAAGGAAAAAAGATTCAATAAGTTTGTAACTACCCATATCAATTTCATATTCAAGAACAAAATTATTGTTTAAAGGGAAAATATTAAAAATACCATAATAAATTTTATTCTCATCAATATAAGTTAAATGGGGATAAGAAAAATCATAAATTTTATCCTTATATACGTAATTTCCACTAGGAATAAAATAGGAATTACTGTCCTTCTTTTTAGAATTTAAGACATTCTCGTCATATCTCTTAAATGCCCCTGAAAATCCACTATTATCATAAGAATTTGTACTAGTGTCAATTTTTACTTCGATATTCTCTCTATCTACAATTTTTATCCAAAAGTTGTAAACTATTAAATCTGAGAAAAGAGACTTTGTGCTAATGTTAAGAGTATTGTAAGCTGGTTTTGAAATATATTCAATCTTTGCAACTTCTTGAGAATTTTTTCTAAAAAGATTAATCTCACTTGACTGCCTTTCAAAAGATAAAAATAAAACTTCATCGATATCTTTACCCTGTTTTTTATTATAATCATGGGCATCGTACCAAACTCCATGCAAAAATCTATAAACCTCATCTTTACTTAAATCCTTTAAAGTTTTATAAATATTATTATCAATCTTTCCAACTTTTTCATTCACAGAAGAAAGATAATATTTACCTTGAACATGAGAATATTCATATTTTTCAATCTTACTAGTTATTAAATCTTCGCCTACTTTTTCATACTTTTCTAAAGAAATAGAATAGCTTTCTCTTGATCTATTCTCCTCATAAGCTGAAGATCTTGCATACTTGTTAATAAGAATAGTGCCATTAACTATATCAAAAAATATAGGTCTATAAGACGAAACATCATTTAAAACAGATTTTTGAAAAACATACAACACAGAGTTATCTTTTGAAAATCCCTGAATAACTATATTAAAATCATAATCACCCGTAATATCTTCAAGATACATGTTGTAAGAATTTTTTGGATCAATATCTACTTGAGTTTTAAAAAGAATGGTTCCAGCTTTAATTCTAGGATCAAAACCAATAATAAACAAATACGCATTAAGATTTGAAAAATTTTGAGCTAAAACTACCTGTTCAAAATAAACATCTAAATTTAAATTTTCCTGTTGAACTGCAAGAATTTTATAACCTTTTAAATCTATAATATCTCCAAAAAAATCTTCCATTTTATTAATTTCTAAAACATTGGAATTTAGATTATCAATCTTAGAATCAGATTTTACATCTTTGTTAAAAACAATAAAATCTTTGCTTACTTTAGAACAAGCAAGTAATATGAAAAAAAATAACAAAAACAAAGTTTTATAAAATTTATAAAAACAACTATAAAGCTGGGTTAATTCTTTAATAAAATTAATTGCACTAGCCCCTAAAACCTTTGTCATATCATTTATTTTTTAATCTTTACTAAAATTTTGCAAAGCAAAAAACGACTCATTAAAATTATTAACAAAATCCTTTTTATTCAATAAAAAATCTGTAATTAAACCGCTACTTGCAATGTTAAAACTTTCAAGAAGCTTTTCATTTTCAATACCTTCTTTCATGAGATTAGATCTTTGTTTAGCTGTATTAAAGAAAAATAAATAAACTTTTTTATTAGCTACAAAAGGCTGAGACCAAGAATTTTCTTTTAATCTAAAAACGGTATCATAAAAAGCTTTACTATTATTAAATTCAACCAACTCCTTTAAAGTACTGGGATAGACATTAACATTATAAGACAAATTAACAGTTTCTTCTTTTAAACTAAATTTATATTTTTCAAGAGCTTGGCTTAAACTATTAGATTTAACATCGCCAAGAAAATCATTTAACTTATTTTCCAAATAACCTTCAATAACACTTGGTTCATAGGTTTCAATATAATTTTTAACAGAGCTAATATCACGATCTGAATTTTTATCAAAATCTTGAATATTCCCAAATGCCTTATATATTAGATATTCATTTTTATTTTTAACCTTAATGGGCTTGCTAAACTCACTTTCTCTTAAAGAAAAAATGGAATTTAGATCCTCTTTCTTTTCAATACTAAGATCTAAATCAAAATAATACTTATCCAGAAAAGCAACACCTTTAAAATTAGCTATATCATCTGAATAAAGCTTAGCAAGCTCTTCAAATGGAGTTTTGTTTAACAACTTATCATAAGCATTCTTAGCATCACTCAAATTTTTAAAACGAATAGTCGCAAGTGTCAAGCGTTTAAATAAATTTAAATTTTTCTCAGCATAAATTATTGCCTCTTTATTAGAAAAATCCTGATACGAAAGAGAAAGGTATGAAATACGCCTTTCTACACTACTCATATTTTTAATCATATTGAAAAGAGAATCGGGAAATACTAAATTACCGTTTAAAAAAATTTTCACATTAGAAAACAGCATATTTTCTACCATATCATCATAAATTTTAACTTTTTTATAATCAGAAGTTTTATTATATCTTTTAGAGCTAAAATTTCCACTAGAGTCTAAATATTCGGGAGATCTGAGTAAGTTTTTATTGAGCATTTCCTTAGAAATATAAAAATTATTTCTTTTTATCAAGTCAAGAAAAGCAATGTCCTCAACATATTTCATAAATGCCAAATACCAAGCATTATAATCTATATTAATATTTTGAGAATTTCCTTGTAATCTAGAATAAAGATTTGAATAATAATTAACATACTTGGCAAACTTGCTATCTTTTTTATAGAAAATAGGTTGGCCTTTATAAGAACCAAATTTTAATCCGGAAGAATGGGGATTGTCAAATAACCCTGGAAGCAAAGGCGCAATAATAAATCCGAAAACAATTAGAATAAGAGCAAAAATACTCCATATACCAACTTTTCTCTCTTTAGACTCAGACATAACTAAATCGTTTTTGATTTTTCTACTTCTTTTTTGCATAAAACAACCTTTAATAAGTAAGTATACTAATGATTTAAATACTAAATTATCACAATTGAAAAATTATTGCAATTGAAATATCTAACTTAAGCTGTACTTTTAATAGTATAGAACTTAAAAAAGAAATTTTACATTTCTAGCATGAGAATGAATCACTCTAATTCAAAAAGGAGAATAAATTCAAACGCATATGAATCAAAACAAATTCAACCTTAATATAAATATAACTAGGGATGAACTTTTAAGATTAATAAAAATAGTTTACAACAATTTTGGAATCAATCTTAGCGAAAAAAAAAAGATGTTAATTGAAAGCAGATTATCATCTCTTCTTAAAGTTAAAGGTTTTAAAAATTTTACTGAATACATCAACTTTTTAGAAAAAAGCACTGGAAATATTCAATTAATTGAATTAGTAGATAAAATATCAACAAATCATACCTATTTTTTCAGAGAACCTAAGCATTTTGACTTTTTAAATAAAAAAATATTGCCCAAACTTGTTGAAAAAATATTAAAATCGGAAAACTCAGAGATTAGAATATGGTCAGCTGGTTGCTCAAGTGGTGAAGAGCCATATACAATTGCAATGATACTAAAAGAATACATGGAAAATAATAAAGTAAATTTTAAAGTCAAGATTTTAGCAACAGACATTTCGATTAGCGTTCTAAATGAAGCCCATGAAGGGATTTATCCTGAAGATCGTACAACGAATTTGCCCAAATATTTGAAAATTAAATATTTAAATCAACTCAAAGATGATAAATTTCAAGTTAAAGAAATTTTAAAAAAAATGGTTTACTTTAAAAAATTAAATTTAATGGATGACAAATTTCCATTTAGCAAAAAATTTGACCTAATATTCTGTAGAAACGTAATGATCTATTTTGATGAAAAAACCAGAAACACCCTTGCTAATAAATTCAACTCTTATCTTAAAAATGATTCTTATCTTTTAATTGGGCATTCAGAAACAATCAGAGGAAACAAAAATCTTGAATACATAATGCCTGCAACTTATAAAAAGAACCAGTGATTAAAATTACTGGTTCTTTTTATAAGAAAACAATTTTATATTATATAAGCATCCATTTGGCTTAAAAAGCCTAAAATAATTCCCTAGGTTAAATTTACTTTTTCGCCTATTTTAATAAAATAAAGCAATTCTCCAATTGTTGCCACATGATCGCCTACTCTTTCTAAAAAACTATTCAAAAACAATATATTTAAAAGATAATCTAAATTTTCAGGATTTTTTTTCATTGCATCAATAACAACACTTTTTTGCTTTGAAAATAATTTATCTATTATATTGTCATACTTAACTATCTTTAATATTTTAGTAAAATCTCCATCGAAATATGCATCAAAAATATCAGACAACATCTCTTTAGCTGTATCAGCCATTTCTCTTAAAGGCTTAAAATATAGATTAAGAAAATCAAAATCGTCTAAGTCCGATTCAAGAAGAAGAACAACTCTTACTATCTTAGTAGCATGATCTGCAATCCTTTCAAGAGAACTTATTATTTTAATAATTGCTAAAATTTCTCTAAGCTCTGTAGCAACAGGATGCTCAGTAGCAATTATTCTCCCACAAAGATCCTCAATATCGTATTGATAATCATCTATTATTTTCTCATCCTCATTGATTATTTTTTTAGCTAAACTTTTATCTTTAGACTCTAAAGCCAATAAAGAGTCATCTATAATTTTGAGCACACATTCTTTCATATCCCAAAGATAATCTTTTATTATTTCAAGTTGTTTAGTAAGCCTTCTTCGTACCATACTATATCTCCTAAAAAAACCGCTTTAAAAACAAATATCTTATCTTGGCTCTCTCATAATAATCACTAAAAGGGTAATTATCAATAACTAACTTGTAGCAATACAAAGCCTTTAAAAAATCTTTATACTCGCTCTCAGATTCATAAAGTTTTCCCAATAAATAACTATATTTATCTGAAAAAGTTGAATTCCTATACTTAGGAAAGTACAGAGAACTAAAATTTAAAGCAAACTCATACTCTCCGCTTATTACTAAAAACTCAAAGATATCAAGATAAATACTCTCGGAAAAATCAACATTCTTTTCAACTAAATATCTAGCATTATCCAAAACCTCTTTTTTAATATTCAATTCTATACCAAGCCTAATTAGATTAAAAATGATGCTTTCAAAGCATCTGCTCTTCAATTTTAAGTAATTCTCATAAGATTCCAAATAATCCCCATTTTTATAATGAATTTCTGCCTTCAATAAAATATATTTATCATCATTAAAATTATACTTATTAAGCAAATCTATTGCTCCTTTGTAATCATTTATATAAGACAAATTCAAAGCTCTAGCAATAATCTCTGAGGAAACTGATCTATCAATACCACCATTTTCAAGTTCAAAACGGTTATTATTGTTTTCTATCCCCTTATCTTGATTAGAATAATCATTCCCGTGTGGAATTTCAACTTTAAACTTTTTTGTAATCTTCAAGATAATTATCTTATTAAACTCATTTGAATCTTCAACATTTTGGTAGCTAAAAATCAACTTAATTTCACCTTCTTTTTTAAAAGTTTGAAAAGTAAAAACAGCACCCTTATCATAAGACTCTCCAATCAACTTAATAAAAGCTCCATTTTCATTGCTTTTAATATAAATCCAAGACTCATCTTTAAAAGAAAGATTAAACTTTGAATCGGTATTGACATTAATATCTACTTCTCTGCTGCTAAAATCAAGCTCATATAAATCATTTTGACTTATAAAAGTTGCCTGGGGATAAACTTCAAAAATAATAAATAGCAAACTTATATAAATCAAATATTTTTTAATCATTCGGAAATTTCTAAAATTTTATCTATTAATTTTTCATTTTCCTTCTCAATATCAATGTTAAATAAATTCTCTTTTTTAATCCAAATACCCTTGAAAAAATTCTCATCAAGAAATTTATTTTTAATTAACCCATCAATAACTAAATTTTTATTTAAATTTTCATTTAAAAAATCAGGCCTTGGAATAAAAAAATCATCCATATTTAAACATTCATTTAAATCAAAATAAAAATCTTCCATATTGACTAATTTAAGCTTAGCGTCTAAGTTGTCTTCAACCGACTTTTGAGATTTTTCCAACATTTGAGTTGAATAAAAATAAGTAATGCTTGAAACAATAAAAACCAAAAATATTAAAATTAAAAAATATTTTCTAAAACTAAACTTTCTATCTTGCATGTTAATTCCCTTGAATCTAACTTAATTATATATTAAACACTTTACTTTCACCATTATCAAGCGTAATGCCTATCAGATTTTCACCACCTTCAGAAACATATGCATTATGGGTTATTACTAAGAGTTGAATTTTTTTCCCTAACTCTTTTAAAAGTAAAGAAAGTTTTTTACTATTTTCAAAATCAAGAGCTGCATCTATCTCATCAAGCATACAAAAACAAGCAGGAGAATAATAATAAAGTGCAAATAAAAAAGCCATACTAACCAAAGTGCTCTCACCCCCTGAAAGCATATTATTGCTTTTAACAAATTTATTTGAAAAATTTATTCTGATCTCGACATTATCAGTATTTTCATTATAAAAAAGAATGGCTGTTCCTTTGAAAATTTTCTTAAAAAAATAAGAAAAATTTTTATTAATCTCATCAAATGCTTCCCTAAACTTTTTATAAATCTCATTTTTTATTTTTTTTTGAAGCTTTTGTAATGAATATTTTGAAAGTTTTAAATCTTCTATTTGTAAACTTATTTTTTCAAAACGATCCTTAGTTTCATCAAATTCTTTATCAATATTGAAAAATACATAATCACCTAAATTGATTGCATCAATCTCTTTATTCAATAGTTTTCTGTTCTCAAGATCTTCTTCCAATTCAAACTTAGATGACATTCCACTAGAAATACTGAAATTTTCTATTTCATCCTTAATACTTGCATTAGAATTCAAAAGAAATTCGTACTCTGTCTGTTTTTTTATATATTCATAATAATTAGTTTTTTTAAAATCATTTAAAAAATTTAAAGAATTAAAATCTTTATCCTTAAAAGAATCATCACCGGATTTTGAAGCACAAATAAGATTACTTAAATTAAGCTGAATATCACTCTTTTCTAAATTCAAATTTTCAAGCTTTGAATACAAACCTTTAAGCTCCTCATCAAGACCATTCTTGGATTCAAATAAAAATGCCAAATTACCATCTATTAACTTGATTTCATCTAAATTTTTAAATTTAGAAAACTCTATATACTCAAGCTCCCCCAATATATCATTTAATTGGGATGTCTTTTCTTCGATCAATCTCTCAGTATTTGTTATTTCTTTAGCAAAATTTGTTTTCAAAGCATTTTTTTCTAGCAAAAATTTCTTCAAATTAACATTTTGATCAAAAATGGGCTCAATTTTCTCCTTTAATAAGGATAAAAGATCTTCATCTTTACTTATATATTTGATTAAATTTACCCTAATCTCTTTAATATATTTTATACTCAAAGATTCTTCAAAAAGCTTAAGGGATTCTAATATATTTTCTTTCAACAAAACAAGCTCTTCTGATTTAGCGCTCTTTAATACAGATAAAATTAAATCTACAAGTTCAAAAAAATTTTTAGTATATCTATTAATCTCATCACTTATAGAAAAAAATTCATTTTTCTTTTCTTTAAGCAAACTATTTAATTGATATAAATCGTTATTTATAAAATTTTTTTTCTCTTCAAATGTAGCTTTGCTTTTAATAAACTTATCTTCTAAATTTATCTTTACCTTTTTTTCTTGCTCTAATTTTTGAATCTTAATCTCTAGTCCAAGAATCTTAGAATTCATCATTTCAAGATCTTTTTCTAATACTTGAATATTATCCACAACACTTTTTTCTCTAAACGAATAAAATTCTAACTTTTCCTTAAAGCTAGAAGACAATAATTTACCCAAACCACCTAAGTTTAATTCGCTTTTTAAAGTATTAAGATCAAAATTAATATTGAAAAGCTTTTTTAATGTTATTGTTTTTTCTAGAGCTTCTAATTTTTGACTCAAATCTTGATGTTTTTTTCTCAAAAGATAAACATTTTTTATGTTGTCATATTTTTGTTTTAAATTTTCTTGCAAGGTCAACAAAGACAACAAATTTTGATTAGATTGCTTAAGATTTTTAAAGGCTTCTTCTTCTTCAAATTTCAAAACATCTATTCCACTTGCTTGCTCAATTAAAGATTTAAGGCTTACATTCCTTCCTAAAGAAATGTCTTCAACTTTACCTTGAGTTATAAACATATAAGGAGATTTTTTAAACTGGAACTTGTTTAAAAGTCTATTATAATCTTGAAGATTTAAAATTTTATTATTAAAATAATATTCGCTTGAACCATCTTTATAAAGACGTCTGCGAATATAAAAATTCTCTCCAAATTCTCTTAAAGACAATTTTTCATCATTAGTATTACTAAAAAAAAGAGTTATTTCTGCAAAGTTTGATTTTCCTAATTTTGAAACAGAAATTAAATCCGAAATATCTTCAACTCTTAAAAATTTTAAATCATTTTCTCCCATGCAAAACCGAACAGCATCAATAAGATTGCTTTTTCCACACCCATTAGGTCCCACAACAAAACTTAAATTTTGACCTATTTCAAGCTCTTGTCTATTTAAAAAAGATTTAAATCCCAAAAGCACTATTTTTTTTAAAACCAAACTAACTCCCAATTAAAATTAAAAATCAACTACTGATAAATCTACAATTTCATATTATAATAAATAAAAATATATTTTTAAAAAGGTCAATCATGATTTGTGGAATAGACGAAGTTGGAAGAGGCTGTATTTTTGGACCCATTCTATGTGCTGCTGTAGTTTTCAAAAAAAAAATTAACTTTACAAAAGAACTAGACGATTCTAAAAAGCTGACAAAAGAAAAAAGAGAATATCTATCCTCACTAATACTTGAAAACTCATATTATGCATTTGCTGAGATTTCAAACATAATAATAGAAAAAATCAATATTCACAACGCATCTCTTCTTGCAATGCAAACCGCATATGAAAACTTAAAATTAAATTGCAGCTTGGTACTTGTAGATGGAAAATTTGTCCCAAAAATAAAAGCAAAAACTGTCAAAGCAATAATTAAAGGAGATTCAATAATCGACGAGATTAAAGCTGCTTCAATTATTGCTAAAGTCAAAAGAGATAAACTGATGGACGAATACGATAACATTTACCCATTATATTTGCTCAAAAAAAATAAAGGATACCCCACAAAAGAGCATAAAAATGCAATAAAGAAATATGGGGTTTTAAGCCTTCATAGAAAAAATTTTAAACTAATTTAATAAAATAAAATTAATAATCTTTCTTTCTAAATCTCCCACCTGATAAATGGGATTTTTTTTGGAATCTAGAATCGTCTAATTTAGACCTCTCTCCATATTCGCCATATCCTTTATTATGCCCCATAGAAGAGCTAATAGCTCCTCCAGCTATTTTCTGCTTAATAACTGCTATTGCCTTAAGCAAATTGGATTCAAATTCACCTATATTTTCTTCATATACAAAAATAGAATGCCTTTCAAAATCTCCACTTGGACTTCTTTTACTCTCTACAATATTTAAAAAATAATCCCCTTTTCTATTTTCCTTGACATTAAAAAAATAAGTTCTCTCAGACTCTGTAAATAGCTTTTCAGAGTATATTTCCCCTCTCTCTCCCATTAATTTCCTCCACACAAGTTTTTGTACTTGATTACTTTTAAGTTAAATTAATTGTACTTATTTAAAATAAAAAATGCTAGCTAAAATTAACATTACAACAAATCTTATTGACATAAGTTATTTTTTTTTATATAAATAATACATTGTCTTGCGTCCTTCGTATAATGGTTATTACCTTAGCCTTCCAAGCTAATGATGTCGGTTCGATTCCGATAGGACGCTTAAATAACAATTATATGCCTTCCAAATTTATAAATGTCTTAAAGCATTATTTGTAAGTAAAAATAATATAAAATGGAGATGGCGGGAATTGAACCCGCGTCCTAAAAACAATACTATAAGCTTCTACAAGCTTATCTAGTATTTTATTAAGCAATATGGTTTGGAAATACTAGCAAACCGCCAAATTGCTCCCAAGTATAAAAGTCCCTAAAAATCAACTTGAAAATATTTCTAAGCAAGCTTTGATGTCAAAAAGAGTATAAGTGAACCTCAAAGCCAAATCCAACAAAACTCCCTGCTAACTTAAGCAGCCATTACAAGGTTTGAGCTTGTAAAGTTATTATTTTTTGCATTTATTTTAGAAGTTTTAAGAGATTCCCTCTGCCTGCAACTTATAATATTAGCATTTTCAGTCAAATCCAAAACATCCCCTCAAATAATTGTCATTCTAACATAGTTAAAAAAAAACAACAACATTGCCTTATTTGCAAAAACTAAACTAAAATCTTATAATAGTAAATCCGATATTATAAAAGGGAATTTTATGTTTAATGAAATTTTATGGCTTGCTATGCTAATTACTACTTATTCATTTCTGGTTATTTTGTTCCTTTTTTTTAAAAAAACCGGACTATTTGCGTGGATTGCAGTGTCAATTATTATAGCAAACATTCAAGTTTTAAAACAAATTACAATATTTGGAATTAATGCTACATTAGGCAATATTATTTATGCGTCAGCATATATTGCAACAGACATTCTCTCAGAATTTTATGGGAAAAAAACTTCAAAAAATGCTGTTTATATTGGATTTATCAGCTTTATTGTCTTTACAGTATTGACAAATGCCCAAATTTACTTTATGTCAAATAAAACTGAAGAAAATTTTAAAAGTTTAGAAAGCATTTTCTCTTCAATACCAGCTTTACTAATAGCTTCTCTTACTGCATATATAGTATCCCAATTACACGACGTATATCTATATCAGTTTATTAAAAACAAATTTCCTAGATTTTTATTTTTTAGGACCAATGGATCAACATTAGTAAGTGGCCTAATAGATACAATAATTTTTGTAAGCATAGCAACCTATTTCCAAGTATTTCCAAAGCAAGCTTTCCTAGATATAGTAATTTCCACGTACCTAATCAAAGGTTTCGCGGGAATTTTAGGAACACCTTTTATATATTTTGTAAAATATATAAAAATTCAAAAATAAAAAAGTTAATACATAAAAAGAAAAAACTTTATCTAACATAATTAATCTGGTATAATCAAATGCTATGAACAAGGATATGTTTGATTTAAGCCTGTGGTCAGGAGTGCTACTTTTCACATATATAACATTGGGAATTTTTTACCGATTTTTTGGCAAGTCAGGTCTTTTTTGTTTTAATGCAATTGTTTCAACAATATCAAATATTGTAATACTACGAAATTTAAAAGCATTTGGAATGTCATTAAATTTATCAGGTATTACTTTCCTGTCAGCATTGTTCTCTTTAAATCTAATGGTAGAAAAATACAACAAAAAAGAAGCAACAAATTCAGTAATATTAAGTCTTTTACTAAACATAACTTTCACAATTATGATTAATTTTATGTTAGCATTCAATCACAATAAACTAGACACGTCAAATATTCATTTTAAAATATTGTTCAATAACTTTACATACATCTTAACAGTATTAATCGGAACGTATGCATTTTTTTTATCCCAATATATAAACATATTGCTATATAGTTACTTTAAACAAATAAAAATAAAATCATTATGGATCATTCATCCTCTATCAAGACTAATTTCTGGGTATCTGGCTAATTTATTAGTTTCAATATCTATAAATGCAATATTTAAATTCCATCCTGAAGTAAAAAATATTGAACTTACAAAAGGTTCTTTAATTATTACATTAACAATAATTACAATTGATACCATTTTTTATCTATTTTTAAATTCTTGGAAAAAGATAAGAGAAATTTAAGAATTAATAAGGTTTTCAATACATTGATAATTTTTAACAACTTGCCTATAATATTTTAATCTCAAGTTAGATTTCTCAACTTCATTTAATAAGTAATCAATGTTGCTTTTCCTTAAGCGAATTGCTAAAGAATACATAACTATTGCAACAGCAACAGAAATATTATAACTTTGAGTAAATCCATACATAGGTATTTTTACATATAAATCAGCAGCTCCCAAAACCTCTGAACTAAGACCTGTTAATTCTGTCCCAAAAAATACCGCCATCTTATTGTTAATTGGAAAATTTTCAAGATTTATTGAATCTTCACTTAAAGATGTAGCCACTATAACATATCCATCAGACTTCAACCTGTCAATGGCAAACTTAGCATTTTTATACTTATTTAAATTTATCCATTGTGAAGATCCTAAGGTAATATCTGGATTTAAAGTGTACTTATTCTTTTTTTCAATAACATGAACATCACTAAATCCCAAAATCTCACCCGTTCTAATAGCGGAGCTTGCATTTTGAGACTGAAAAATATCTTCAAGCACAAAAGTTAAATAATTAGTACGACAACTTAATACTTCTTCAATTCTGGCTTTTTTTTTACTTGTAATAAATTCAGATAAAACATCTATTCTCTTTAATACATCATTCACAATAAAAATCAAATTTCAAAAATAGTAAATCTGCCCTCTAAATATATTTCGAATTACAAACTATTTCCTATATAATACAAGAATGGAAGTAAAAATTGAAGCATCTTGGAAAGAAGTTTTAACCAATGAATTTAATAAAGAATACTTTAAAAAACTTGTAAAGTTTATAAAACATGAATATAAAACAAAAAAAGGGAAAATTTTTCCTCCCCCAAAACTTATATTCAATGCTTTTGATTCCCTACCATTTAAAGACATAAAAGTAGTAATAATCGGGCAAGATCCATATCATGGAAAAAACCAAGCAAATGGACTTGCTTTTTCTGTAGATTCAGGAATTAAAATCCCACCATCTTTGCAAAATATATTTAAAGAAATAGAAAGAAGTTTGAAAATAAAAACTATCCCAAACGGAGATTTAAAAAGATGGGCAATTCAAGGTGTATTTCTAATAAATACAATCTTAACAGTCGAAGAAAGCAAGCCTTCTTCTCATAAGGCTATTGGGTGGGAAATTTTTACAGATGAAGTAATAAAAATAATCTCTAAAAATCTGCAAAACATTGTATTTATGCTTTGGGGTAATTTAGCAAGAAGTAAAAAAAGGTTCATCGACTCTTCAAAACATCTAATTCTTGAAACAAGCCACCCATCTCCATATTCAGCAAACAATGGATTTTTAGGATCGAACCATTTTAGCAGTGCTTTACATTATTTAAAAAAACATAATAAAAATAAAATAAACTTTCAGTAGAATTAATAAATTTAATAACAGTTATGATTTAAAAGTATTTTACGTAGAGAAAACATCTCCATGTAAAATACTATTCATAACACATTATGAATCAATTTTAATTATTTTTTTCTTTAGAATTTTCTTCTTTAAATTCATCAACATCAATATCTGATTGATTGCTTTCATTATCCCAAAAAGTTGAACTATTCTTGTCTTCCGCCTTTATGCCATCTAGAAAACTATTATCTGCTCTTCTGGTATTCATAAAAGACAGAGAAACTACAAATATAAAAAAGAGCGCTATAAAAAATCCAGTAATTTTTACAGCAACACTTGAAGATTTTGCTCCAAAAATAGAAGAACTACCACCTCCAAAAACACCACCTATTCCATCGCCTTGCTCATCTTGAATTAAAACTAAAAGAATGATAAAAATTGAAACAATAACAAAAATTATAAAAATAAAAAACCTAAATAAATCCAAAACAGACCTCTTTAACTACAAAGCATTATTGATTATAGACAAAAAAGATTCGGCCTTCAAAGATGCTCCACCTATTAATGCACCATCAATATCAGGTTCATTAATAAGCTCTTTTACATTGCTTAAATTAACAGATCCCCCATATTGAATTATAATATTTTCTGAAGCTGATTTTGAATATAGCTTCATAATCTCAAGCCTAATTGCCTTATGAACTTCTTCTACTTCCCCTTTAGTTGCTGTTTTGCCTGTTCCAATCGCCCAAACAGGTTCATAAGCTAAAATTATTCTTTTAATGTCTGATTCAGAAACACCTGACAACCCCTTTTTAACCTGATTTAAAACAATGTCTAAAGTTTTTCCAGAAACTCTTTCATCAAGAGTTTCGCCAACACAAAGAACTAAGTACTTAAAAGGATGCTTAAGCCCTACAAGAATTTTTTTATTTATTATATCATCCGTTTCTGCCAAATACGACCTGCATTCAGAATGACCAAGTATAACATATTCTACTCCAAATTCCAAAAGCATTGAAGGTGAAACTTCGCTCGTTCTTGCTCCACTTTCCATATAAGACATATTTTGAGCACCAAGAAGAATATTGCTACCCTTAATACATTCTGAAACTTTAGACAAAGCTGTAAATGAAGGAGCTATCATTACCACAATATCATCTCTTAAAGTTTTAACCCCATCTGCAATTTTTTTTGCAACAATAGAAGCTTCTGTACTTGTATAGTGCATTTTCCAATTTCCCGCTAAAAACGTTTTTCTCACTTTACTTCTCCAAAACCTTAATGCCTGGCAAAACTTTCCCTTCAAGATATTCAAGAGATGCACCACCACCTGTTGAAACATGAGTAATTTTATCAGATAAATTAAATTGATTAACAGCTGCAACAGAATCTCCACCACCAACAACCGTTAAACCTGGGCAAGAAGCTACCATTTCAGCAACCTTTGCGGTTCCTTTTGAAAACAAATCAAATTCAAATACACCAAGAGGACCATTCCAAATTACGGTTTTTGCAGTGCTTATCACCTTTTCAATTTCTTTTAAAGTATTAATTCCAATATCCATACCAATCTTGTTTTCAGGAATATTAAAAGAATCAATATACTCGGGAATAGAATTTTTATTAAAACTGCTTGCTACAATATGATCAAGTGGTAAAATCACTTTAACATTTAACTCTTTTGCTTTCTTTAAAAAAGAAGAAGCTATATCAATATATTCGATCTCTAAAAGAGATTTCCCTATAGAATATCCTTCAGAATGCAAAAAAGTATAAGCCATTCCACCGCCAATTACAACTACATTTGACTTTGATAAAAGTGATTCCAATACTGCAATCTTTGAAGAAACCTTAGATCCACCAATAATCGAAACAAATGGACTTTCCGGGTTCTTTAAAATTCCTCCAAGAAATTTGTCTTCTTTTTCCATTAAAAATCCACCAACAGATGGCAAATAATCAGCAACCCCTACCGTTGAAGCATGAGCCCTATGAGCCGCACCAAAGGCATCATTTACAAAAACATCTCCATTCTCAGAAAGTTGTTTTGCAAAATTTTTATCATTTTTTTCTTCTTCTATATAAAACCTTACATTTTCAAGCAATACAACATCGCCATCCTTCATTTGCAAAGTATTGTTTACAATTTCGCCTCCAATGCAATCAGAAAACATCTTAACATCCTGGCCTAAAAGTTCTGACAATCTATTGGCAACTGGTTTAAGGGAATATTTAAGATTTTTCTTACCCTCTGGTCTGCCCAAATGACTTACAAGAACAACCCTAGCTCCTCTTTCTTTTAAATACTCTATTGTGGACAATGCAGCTTTAATTCTAGTATCATCACTAATGATCCCCTCTTTTAGGGGAACATTAAAATCGCATCTTACTAAAGCTCGCTTGCCCGCAAAGTTAAAGTCTTTTACTGTTTTTATTGACATTTCATTACCTCACGAGCATTTTTACTCATTTTACCAATTTTTGAGCAAGATCAACCACTCTTGTAGAATATCCAAATTCATTGTCATACCATGATAATACCTTGGCAAATCCATTTTCAAGAACCATTGTCTCAAGACTATCAACAATAGAAGAATGAGAATTCCCCTTTATATCTGAAGAGACAATTGGATCTTCTGTATATCCCAAAATACCCTTAAGCCCAGATGTTTCTGATGCTTTCTTAAGAGCATAATTAATCTCCTCTTTTGTAACGTCCCTTTTCTTGAGTTGAACCGTAAGATCAACAATTGAACCTGTTGGCACAGGTACTCTCATTGAAGTCCCATTTAACTTTCCCTTAAGCTCAGGCAAAACAAGTCCAACTGCTTTTGCAGCACCAGTTGAAGTTGGAATAATAGAAAGTGCAGCAGCCCTTGCTCGTCTAAGATCAGAATGAGGAAGATCCAAAATTCTTTGATCATTAGTATAGGCATGAACAGTTGTCATCAGCCCTTGTTCAATTCCAAATGATTCATGAAGCACTTTTGCAAGAGGCGCCAAACAATTGGTTGTACATGAAGCATTTGAAACAGCCTTTAAATTAGAATTAATATCGTGATCATTTACACCAAGAACTATTGTTTTAATCTCGTCTTTAGCAGGAACTGTTAAAATAACTTTTTTAGCCCCAGCATGATCCACATGATCAAGATACCCTCCTCTATCACTAGTTGCCGATGAAAAAACACCTGTTGATTCAATTACGACATCAATTCCAAGCTTCCCCCAAGGAAGATTTTTTGGATCTCTCTCAGCAATAATTTTTATCTCTCTTCCATCTACAACAATAGCACCATCTCTTGACTCAATTTTTTTATTATATACTCCAAAAGTTGAATCATACTTTAAAAGATGCGCAAGAGTTTTGGGATCTGTTAAATCATTTATTGCAACAATATCAATTCCTCTTTCAAAGGCAATTTTAAAAACATTTCTACCAATACGACCAAAGCCATTAATAGCCAATTTCATACAAAATCCTCCAATTTTTTGATTTTATCCTTACTAGAATTATTAAATCATAAATTAATAACAAGTGTCAAACTATCTCTTTACAAGCACAGTGGCTCCCTCTTGAATATAATCCTTTAAAAAAGTTGAAGATTTTATAGTACCTCGAGAAATATAATCACTTACATCTTCAATTAAAATCTCTCCCAAAATATCTGATCTTTTGTAAACAATAAAACTAGAATCTCCAGTATCACTGTTTAGAGAGCCTTCTTTAAGAATCAAAAAAACATCGCCCTTTACAACATCGTTTACCTGGCCAATATTAATAAGAGCATCATCATTTTTAATTTGTAAAATTTTACCCTTTTTGGGTAAATAATCATGAAAATCTTTAGAAAAGGAATTTAAAACATTGCTTAAATAATTAACACCTCCCACATTATAAGAAAAAGATTTGACCTTAATACCCGTCTTACCTGAAAAAACATCTACCACTAAAGTGACTGTATTTTTCAAAATATCTGCCTTAAAATCAAAAATTAAAAATAAATCCAAATTATTATTTCTTGAATAAGAAAATCCTTCGGAAAAATTATCAATCAGATAGTCTCTATTTTTATTATAATCAAAATTATAGTTAACTATTTCTATATTTAAATTGCGCTCAAGCACTCTTTCAGCGTATCTTAATATCAAATCATTTGCTCCAAAAAATTTATTCTCGCTTCGAGTAAAAATAGCCATTCTATAAACTATTCTGTCATCGTAAAGCTTATTAAAATCAGCAATGCTTCTATATCCGTATTTATAAAATAAAGACTTTCTAATATCAAAAGACACAACGTCATAAAAATCTAAAATTCTAGAATCAGTAGAATTTCTTTGTTCTACCAAATAAAAAAGCTGCTCATAAGCCATAATATCCAAATTCATAAGTTTATAGATTTTTGAAAGCAAAAATCTAGCACTATCATTATCAGGCCAAATATCAATAGCATTTTTTGCGTTAAACAATGCTTTATTTAAATTTAAAGATTTAAAGGCCTTAACACCCTCATCTTCATAATGTTTAGAAATTTCAGCATTAGAATTATTTTTCAAAAAATTCCTAAAATTAGTTGCAAAAAAACTCTCCTCAAGTGCAATATTATAAAACTCTAAATCTTTTTTAAGACTTTTAGCTCGCCCCAAATTTAAAATAGCCTTTTCAACATTTCCAAACTTTAAGTAAGAATACCCCAACAAATAATAAAGTTCATCAGAATCTTTATTAACCAAAACAGCTTTATGCAATACTTCTATTGCGTCTTCATACTTAAATTCATACAAATAAACAATCGCAAGTAATCTATATGCATCAACAACCCCAAGATCTTTGTAAGAACTCTCAATCAAAGCCAAATAATTTAGAGCGTACTTTTCAGCAAGTCCCAAATTATTAATGCTAATATAAAATTCAGCTACTCTTTTATGAAAATCTGGAAAAGACAGAAAATTTACTCTGACTTTATTTATCAAATGCCTAATCTTATCATGCATTCCCAACCGTTGATAAATATCGATAAGATGCTCAAAAGCACTATAATTATTCTGACTATAATCAAGAATCGATAAATAATAATTAGCAGCAGCTATGAATAATCCATTTTTTTCAAAAATTGAAGCAAGTCCGACCAAAGCATCAATATTATTTCTCTGCTTAACTAAAACCTCAGAATAAATTTTTTTTGCTTGATCAATTTTATTATTTTTTAATAATATGTTTGCATAAAGAATTTTATACTCAGCGTCTTCGTTAGACATTTTATAAGCCTTCTCTATGAAAAATTGTGCTTGAGTATATATCTTAAGACGATAATAAATTGATGCAATAAATTTATAAGCTTCATAATAATTAGGATTAATTTTTATTGCCTCAACAAGTTCATCAATAGCATCATAATATCTTTGAGATAAATAATACTCATGAGCCTTTTTATAATGAACTAATGCCGTAGTATCACTGCCCAATAGAATACCAAAATTAAAAAGGAGTAACATTAAAACTCGACTAAAATTCATAAACCTTCCTTCTCGGAAATCTTTATCACTTTAATATTTCTTTGATGCATATTTTTAATAGAAAAAACTAAATTGCCATACTCTACCTTTTCATTTTTCAAAGGAATCCTCCCAAAAAGATCATAAACAAAACCTCCAAGAGTATCAAAGTCTCCATTTGGCAAATTTAAATCAAGCTTTTCATTCAAATCCTCTATTAAAATTCTAGCATCACAAAGATAAGTACCATCATCAAGGCGAACTATTTCATCAAGCTCATTATCAAATTCATCTTGAATATCACCTACTATCTCTTCAAGAATATCTTCAAGAGTTACAAGTCCTGAAACCCCTCCATACTCATCAACTACAATTGCAATATGCACATGATTTTCTTGAAATTCTTTTAAAAGAGAATCTGTTTTTTTGCTTTCAGGAACAAACATAACCTTTCGCATAATATCTTTTAAATCTATTTCATAGAAGTCTTTTTTACACATATGCAAAAGTATGTCTCTTGTATGAATTATCCCAACAATGTTGTCAATAGTACCGTGATAAACAGGAAATCTTGAATGACTACTAGATGTTACAATCTTTAAAAGCTCATCCTTGCTCTTAGCATAATCAACGAATATAACTCCTATCCTAGGAATCATAATCTCTTTTACAATAGTCTCTTTAAGAGCATTGAAATTTTTTATCAAAGAAGTTCCAATATTCGGCTTATCTTCAAGATCGTTTTCTGGGCTTCTTTTTTTTTTCTTTTTATCTTTAAAATTTAAAAATCCCAACATCTAAAATACCCTTTTATTTTTTCTTAAGATATTTTCTTGAAGAATTAACATACTTTCTTTTTGAAAATCATTAGTTTCATGTTTATATCCCATTAAATGCAAAATCCCATGAATAGTAACACGTTGAAGCTCTTCATAAATTTCAACGTTAAACTCTTGAGCACTAAATTTTAAATATTCAAAAGATATTATAAGATCTCCTTGTATTTTATAATTTATGCCATCAATCAAATCTTCGTTAAATTCATTATAATTAAAAGAAAGAACATCGGTCGGCTCATTCTTTTTTCTAAACCTATTGTTTAATTTTTGTATATAAACATTATCACAAAGAATAACTGAAAGTTCAAAATCAATAATAGAAAGAGTATTTAAAACAGATAAAATAAAATCATAAAAAACATTAAGGTGCTCAAATTTAATATTTTCTACCAATAAATTCAAATCAGATTTGGCCAAATTAAATATACCCTAGAATAATCCATATGCAACCTGCAAATATGCCTAAATTGCCATAGCCATTAAATTTGTTTTGCAAACTAAAAACCAAAAAAATCCTTAATTATATTCTCAAAAGCATCTTCTTGTAAAAACCCTAAAGAAACCTTTGGCTTGCCATCAATAGGAATAAAAAGAATAGTTGGAAGGCTTTGTATACCAAGCATAGAAGAAACCTCTTGCTCTTTGTCTGTATCTACTTTATAAAAATCAACACTATTCTCATATTTTTTGGAAAGTCTTTCAAAAATTGGAGAAAGCATTTTACATGGACCACACCAATCAGCATAAAAATCTATTATTGCGGGCCTTTCGCCTTTAAAATTCCACTCTTTATTATTCTTATAATCAAAAACCTTAGCAACAAAATCTTCCTTGGTTAAAGAAATAGCCATATATTCTACATGCCCCCCTATCGACTTAAAATTATATCACAAATACAATATTAATAATAAGGAATTATAAAGAAATGAATTTAATGTTAATAACTTCTAATGAATTTAAAACAGGAATTTCACCCAATGACACTAGGGCAGAACATCTTGTTAAGATCTTAAAATTAAAAGATAACGATAAATTTAAATTTGGCATTCTCGGAGAAAAAGGCATATACTATTGTATTTATAAAAAAGATAAAAAACTATTCTTTAAAAAAAGCTTTAAAATAGGAGAATCTAATCAACTTAAAAAATTAAATGTACTAATTGGAATGATAAGGCCAATTGTTGCTAAGAGAATCATAAAAGAACTTGCTAGCATTGGAATATGCGAAATAATTTTTTTCAACACTGAGCTTACTGAAAAATCATATTTAAATTCTAAAATCTTTAAAAACAATGATTACGAAAAACATTTAATAACTGGAGCAATGCAAGGAGGAATAACGCATTTGCCAAAAATAAAAATTATGAAAAATTTGAAAGATGCTCTCAAATATATTAAACAAGAAAATTTTGAAATAAAGATATTGCTTGAAAAAAACAGCGAAAAAAATTTAATTGATATAGAAAAAGTAAATAATGCAACCATTATTGTAGGTCCTGAGAGAGGGTTTACAGAAAAAGAAAAACAATTAATAACAGAACATAATTTTTCTTCTTACAGCATGTCTTCAAACATTCTAAGAACAGAAACAGCCGTAATCGCTGCATCAATTATAACTGTATCAAAACTAATTAATGTGTGATTTATATTAGAAATTTTTTATTAATTTAGTCAAACCGTTTAAGTGCAATTAATTCACAACTGTCTGATTGATAAGCTTATCATAAATATAAAGTTCAATCGTAGAGCCTTTGTAAACCTCATAGGGCAATTTAATCAACCCTCCTTTTGATTTAAAAGAATAAATTAAAGAATTCTCACCATCCAAACCTTTTAATCTAACAGATATATCAACATAAGACGGATGCTCCTTTAATTTATAGGTCAAAATTCCAAAAACAACGTTATTGTCAATCTTAGGCCTTGCAATAGTAACTAAGATTTTATCTGCTTTATTTACTTTAGTCCCAGATGGAATAGACTGAAATACAATGTTTCCAAAATCATCTGTATTTGCCAAATCAATATCAAAGATAATATTATCATTTAAAAGAGAAGCAATTGCATCTTTATAATAAATTCCAATATAATTTTTAACATATTTATCTAAACGATCTTTGCCCTTACTAACTAAAAATTGAAGATCTGTTAAACTTGATATTTGACTACCTGGCGATGGGCTTTGACGAATTATTATGCCTTTTGGCAATTCACTCTCAACTTCAAGAGGATTAACAATACGGTAAAGTAATTTAGAATTATCAAAAGAATTAGCCTTTAAATTGGTAACAACATCATCAATGTTTTTACCAATAAAACTGTCAACTCTGTTTATCACAGCACCTTTACTAATAAAAATTGTAACCTTATTGTCATGTCTTAAAGCAGTTCCAGGTTTTGGGCCTTGCTCTATCACCTTTCCTTTGTCAAGAACACTTGAAGAAAATTTAAATTCAATGTGAGGAATTAGCTCTTTTTTCTGCAATTCAACAATAGCATCTTCAATAGTAAGAGAATAAAGATTTGGAACAACTGTAATCTCCTTATTTTCTAAAACCATAAAAAAAATAGCAAAAGAAACAATTAAAGATCCAAAAATAACTAAAAGCAATCCCTTAATCATACTTTTAGGAAAAATTAAAATTTCATTACCATCATTTTTGTCACTCTCGGTCAAATCTAATTTATTTTTAAACAATTCCTCAACATTAGAAAATTTATTTTTTAGATTGTCATTATTATTCAAAATAATAAATTCCTCCCCTTTAAGAAAATACTTGTCCTATTAGCTGCCTACTTCCATTATAAAAAGACTTAAAATCCAAAACCCTTCTTCCGGGTCTTTGAATTTCTAAGAGCAAAAGAATACCCCTTCCAGTATTAACAAATAGTCCTCTTTCAAAGTCAAAATCAACAATTTCTCCTACTTTTCTCTCTTTATATGAATCTATTTTCAAAAAATCAGCTCTATGGAAAATAATATCACTATGATTAAGCTTAGCTCTTACAAGCGGCCAAGGATTGCACGCATTAATTCTGCTTTTAATCTCAAATGCACTTAAATTAAAATCTATAAATCCCAATTCTTTTTTAAAAAAAGAACAAAAAGTAGCTTCGCTTGCTTTTTGAGGAATTCCCAAAAAACCATTGCTAATTTTTTCCAGAGCTTCTAAAACAAGACTTGGGCTAAGTCTAGAAACAAGCTTTGAAATATCATAACTTGTATCACAAGATCTTATTTCAAATTTTTTTTGCACTAAAATATTACCGCTATCCATTTCTAAAGCCATACTCTGAATAGTAATACCACTAACACAATCGCCGTTTAAAATTGCAGATTGAATTGGAGAAACACCTCTATATTTGGGCAAAAGAGAAGGATGAACATTAACACAGCCCTTTGGAAAAATATCCAAAAATTCCTGCTTAAATATCTTGCCATAAGAGAAAACTAACATTAAATCTGGATTCAAGTCTTTAATTAAATTTAAGGTATTATTATCAAGAACTAAGGGATCAAAAACTTTAACACCTCTAGCAATAGCTTCCGTCTTTATTGCATTTTGACTCAACTTTTGCCCTCTTCCTTTAGGTTTATCCGGCAAGGTCAAAACTCCAACCACTTCATAATGCCTTATAATCTCTTTGAAAACCTCTAAAGCAATAAAAGAAGAGCTTACAAAAAATATTTTCATTTTGCTTTAAGACCTCTTCCTCTCAAATAAGGCTTTAACAATTTATTTTTTACCCTTTCTTCGTAATAATCAATAAAAAGAATCCCATTTAAATGGTCCATTTCATGTTGAATGATTCTTGCCAAAAAATCAGAATTTTCTATGGTAAAAGATTTTCCATTCTCATCATAAGAGCTCACCACAATAGACTTGGGTCTCATTAAATCATAATAAACTCCTGGTATACTCAAGCATCCTTCTTTGTAAGAACTAAGCTCATAAGAAGTCTCTGTGATTAACGGATTAATAAAAACCAAAGGCCTTGCCATTTTATTCTCTCTAACTACAAAAAGCGACAAGTCAAGACCCACCTGGGGAGCAGCAAGCCCAACTCCACCACTAATATCCATTAATTCTATCATCTTCTTTGCATAATTTCTAATTTTATTATCAATATTGCCAATTTGCTTTGTTTTAACACGAAGCAAATCATTAGGATAAAATACCATTTCCATAAAAACTTATCTCCCTTCAAAAAACAAAAAAGGCACTTATTTTATTTTCCCAAAAAGCTTCCACTCCTCATTGCCCAATAATGAAAAATAAATATTACCAATCTTGGACTTGGGAATAGCATAAAGCTTATTTTCATCAATATCTTTGAAAACCAAAAATTCTTTAAGCTCTGTATCAAAAAGATCAAGCTTTCTGTCTTTTCCATCAAACTTTAATCGCCAATCACCTTTTAATGTTTTGTAAAAAAAGATCTTCTCATCAATAGTATTAATTTCATAGTTTTTTTGATTTTTGGAAACACCAGTTGATTTTATAGACCCCATAACATAACTCAAAAAATCCTTATCAAATTGAACACTACTTAAAATAGACCCCACATAAGCTGCCTTTATTTGTTCATTCTTAGAGTCAACAAAAAAAATGGTTGGACTTCTTTGCAGATTAATTTTATTAAAAATTTCATTATCCTTATCAATAACTAAAAAAACATTTTTTCTAGCAACAGAATGAAGAACTTTGTCATTTTTAAAGGAATTTAAAAAATTTTTTATTAGATTTTCTTTAATATCTCTTCCTACTAAAATTAAAACGTTTTTATCCAATTTTTGAGCTTTTTCAATTGCAATTTTGTAAGAACTCTCAAAAATAATACTTTCTGGCAGAGAAAACAAATCTGCAAATCCTTGATTTAAAATCATTAAAAATGCAATTATAAATCTCATATTTTACTTGTTAGTTTTGCTAAAAATTTCAACTCCTCATCATCAAAGTACTCTTTTAAAGTTAAAAACACATACTCATGATAACTATTGACATAATTTATCTCCTCTTCTGAAAGCATTTCTTTTACTATCAATTCTTTTTCAAATGGAACAAGGGTTAAATTCTCAAACTCTAAAAAAACCCCAAAGTCATTTGTAAAAGCTGGCCTTACAAAAACCAAATTCTCAATCCTTATACCGTGGCTAAATGTTCGATAAAGACCAGGTTCAATTGAAACAACCTCAGATCCTTTAAAAGGATAGTTAGAATTAGAACTAATCGAAACTGGAAGCTCATGAACATTAAGGAAAAACCCAACACCATGCCCAGTTCCGTGAATAAAATTCAATTCATTTTTTAAAAGCGGAAATCTACAAATCCCATCAAGAAAAGCGCCCGACGATCCATATGGAAACTTTAAAGAAGCAAGACTAATAAAAGCTTTAAGCACTAAAGTATAGTCATGCTTTTCTTCAGTAGAAGCATTTCCTATCAAAAAAACTCTTGTAACGTCTGTCGTTCCAAGACCAAAATAAGAACCTCCAGAATCAATCAAAAGTAGACCGTTGGTATTTATTTTCTTGCCTTTTTTAGGCTTATAATGAGGGAGAGCCCCATTTTCTTTAAAACCAACTATTGAGTCAAAACTAGAACTAAAAAAATCTTTATTCAATTTTCTAAAATGCAAAAGCATGTCAGCAATGTCTATTTCGTCTAATTCTGCCAATTCAACTTTGCTTAAACTTCTAAACTTATGTAAAAATTTAATCAAACTAATAGCATCAATAACATGCGCTTCTTTAATCTTAAGAAGTTCGTAATCGGTTTTTAATGCCTTAAGATTGCCTATAATACTCTCACCAAAAATGATATTTTCTTCACCAATAACTTTTAAAACCCTAATATTAGTATAAAACGAAACAAAAAACTTACCTTCATGCTTTATTTGATTTAAAAAGTAATAAAAATTATTGTAAGACTCTATTTCAAAATCTTCCATTTCTAGCACTTCTTTAACACTAGAATCAAGTTTTTTTTCATCAACAAAAAGAACATTTTTGCGATCTTTATTCCTAGAGATTAAAAGAAATGAATAAAACAGCGCTGACTTTTCAACATCTGTTCCTCTTAAATTCAAAACCCAAGCAACCTCATCAAGAGCAGTAATAACATAAAAGTCTGCCAAATGCTTTTCTAAACTTATACAAATAGATCTAATTTTATCAGCTCTTTTATTATTCTTCTCAACATCAATCAATTCAACTATATAATTAAACTCAAGCTGAGGCCTAGACTTCCAAATTAAATCAATTAGGTCTTGATTGAAAACTTTAATATAAGTATTCTTACATCTCTCAGCTAACTCTTTATAAAATTTTATACTAATCTCATCAGAATAAATTCCAAGCTTTAATTCTTGAAGATTTAAATTTATATATGTAAAAATATCTGGAAATCCTTTTACTCCAAGTTTTATTAATTCAACTTCAGTTCCCTTAAGTTCCTGATCAGCTTGCAAAAAATACCTACCATCTGTGAAAAGAACAGCCTTAGATAATGTTACAATCACTGTGCCAAAGCTACCTGAAAAGCCTGTAATAAACTTGCGGGTATTATACCTTTCATGAGAATATTCACTAAAATGGGGATCATAACCTGCTACTAAATAAGCACCAATCCCGTTATCTCTCATATAATCTCTAAGCAAAGTTATTCTTCTATTAATATCCAAAAAATTCCCCTTTATCCAACCCTACTAATACTAGTATACCAAATAATTTCAATTTAAAAAAAATTTTTTATTTGATATAATTTAGCTTAAAATTAACTCCTAAAGGATAAGGTATGAAAAATATTAAAGCAGTCGCCTCTGATCTTGATGGCACTCTTTTACTTTCAAAAAGCTATATTGGAGCCTTTACAGAACTTGTAATTAAAAAACTAATAAAAGAAAAAAAGAAATTCATAATAGCAACAGGAAGGAGCAAGAATGAAATAACTCAACTTACAAAAAAAATAGATCAGCTGCAAGTTTCATTTTTCATTACGTTAAACGGAGCAAAAGTTTACGACCAAGAGTGGAAATTAATAAAAAGCCATAATTTATCTCCTGAGGTTGTAAAAAAAATTTTAAATTTAAGGGACGAAAAATATACTCACATACCTCATTTTTTACATAAAGCAGATCAACACGACGACCAATTAAATATTGACATCAAAACCAAAATTGCAATTGACAAATGTCAAAAATCTACAAGAAAATCTAATAGCTACTTAAGACATGAAATAGTTAGCCCAATTAATAAAATTCAAGAAATTAAAGACTTTAGCAAGCTTAAAAATTTTGAAAATGTTGCAAAAATAATATTATTTGGCAGAGAAGAAAATTTAATAGAATATGAAGCAATGATCTTAGATAAAAATAAAGGAGAAATAAATGCATATCTTTCTACTCCAAATTCATTAGAAATAGTAGATCATAAAGTATCAAAAGGAAATGCATTAAAAGAAGTTCTAAAAAGTATTAATATTGATTTAAGCGAAACCATGGCTTTCGGCGATGGATTTAATGATACTGACATGCTAGAAAATGTAAAAAAGGGATTACTAATGGGAAATGCAAATTATAGATTAAAGGTAATGCTACCTTACTTAGAAGTAATAGGAACAAACGATGAAGAAGCTGTTGCAAATTACATTAATGAAAATGTTTTAGAAGAACCTATCCAGGAGGAATAAATGGAGCAAGATTTAATAAAATACGCAGAACTTATAATTTTAAAAGGAATTAATTTACAAAAAAATCAATGTGTTTTAATTCAAGGCTCAATTGAAAATTACAATTTTTTAAAAATATTAGCAAAAAAAGCTTATGAGCATGGGGCCAAATATGTAAAGCTAAATATTAAAGACATTGATATTTTAAAATCAAGATTAAAATTCTCAGAAGAGAAAAGCTTGGAATTTATTCCAAATGCCGAAAAGAATTTTTTAGAAGAAATGATTCAAGACAAATGGGCGAGAATAAACGTAGATGATACAGAAAATCTTGAAGCTCTAAAAGAAAACATCAGTAAAAAAATGTCAATTTATCAAAAAGCCTTAAATCTAGCAAGCAAAAACTTATCGCAAGCAATAATGAGCAACGAAATAGCTTGGTGTGTTGTTTGTGCTCCAGGTCCAAAATGGGCTTCTAAAGTTTTAAATAAAAAAGAAGACAATAAAACTTTAGAAGAATTTTTCAAAATCCAAAAGAAAATAATGCTACTTGATACAGAAAATCCAATAAAAGAATGGGAATCCCATGGGGAAAAACTCCACAAAAGATGCAAAGCATTAAATGAGCTTAATCTAGAAAAGGTGATTTTTAAAAATGAAAAAACAAACTTGGAAGTGTATCTACTTGAAACCTCTCTATGGACAGGTGGAAGCGAAAAAATCAAAGGAACAGAAATAGAATTCAATGCTAATATGCCAACAGAAGAAGTTTTTACAACTCCAAACTATAAAAAAACACAAGGCATTGTGTATGCCACCCGTCCTGTGATGGTACTCGGAACACTAATATCTGGAATATGGTTAAAATTCGAAAACGGAAAAGTCGTTGACTTTGGCTGCAACGATGAAAAACACAAAAAGATATTAAAATCACACATTGAAACCGATACTCAAGCAAAATATATAGGAGAAGTAGCACTAGTTGACAGCAGTTCGCCTATTTATCAAAGCAATCTTATTTTTTACAGCATACTATACGACGAGAATGCAAGTTGCCACATAGCACTGGGGGCTGCATATCCATCCTGCTTAAGCAACGAAGAAGCTCTAAAAACTGACATCGATAAATTAACTTATGGATGCAACGTTTCATTAATACATACAGATTTAATGATTGGAAGCAATGACATGAATGTAATTGGTGTAGATAAAAACGGGAAAGAACACACAATAATAAAAGCTGGCAAATTTACAATATAAAAGGGGGTTTAATAATGATAAGAGCATTGTTTGCCAATGATCTTTTTTTATCTTGTCTTGTATCAGGAATTTCTGCCCAAGTAATTAAATACAGTATCCAAACTGTAAAAACAAGACAGTTAAAATTAACTCCAACGCATCTTCTAAAAAATATCTTTCTAGAAACAGGAGGTATGCCAAGCAGCCATTCATCAACAGTCACTGCTCTTTCAACTTCAATTGCACTAACTGAAGGAATAAGTACAAGCTTTATCATAGCTCTTGCCTTTGCCCTTATTACAATAAGAGATTCTTTTGGCGTAAGATATATGTCTGGAGTGCAAGCAGAATATCTAAATGCATTATCAGAAAAATTAAAAAAAGAAATAAACATTGACACAACAAAAATAAAAGTAGTAAAAGGACACAAAAAGAAAGAGGTTCTAACTGGCATAATAATAGGAATAGCTTCTGCATATCTTGTATGCTATTTATAACATAGGGGAAAAGTCAATGGTACGTTTTTTAAGTTTTTTGTGCCTAACCACAACAATGCTACTTATCAATTCCTGCGACATGGCTCAATTTGGAGACTACAAGCCCTTATACTTTAAAAATGAAGTCGATTTAAAAACAGCTAATGAATATTTAAATTCGCTAGGATACAAAACAATATCAGAATACACAACAAAAATTAACATTTTAGACTTTCCCGAAAATAAAAGCATCACAATACACGAGGCAAAAAATCTTAACAATCTTGACCTGAGAAAAAATACATTTTTAAAAAAACTTCCCAATCTTTTCAACATAGAACACAAAAAACTTCTTTATGTTGAAAATAAATTCAAAACTATAAATTTCAAAAAACTAAAAAAAGATCTAAATATTAATGTTGAGATGCATTCTCTTGACTACAAAACAAAAATTAATTCTGTCTCCAGCGTAACATTTCTAATCATAACAACTTTATTAATCTTTTTAGAACCAGCAAACTCTATATTTATTTTGATTTTTTTATTAATTTCATCTTTTACTTTCATGATAAGTAAAGAAGTAATATATTTTTATCCATTTACAATACTCTCTTATTTGTTATTTTCAATAATCAATAATTTTAACAAAAATTACAGTAAAATATATTTAAAAGATATAAGTTTTTTAACACTAATAAAAAAAATAAAATACTTATTATATTTATTTATATTCATAACTATATACTTCATTGCAATCATAACCTTCTTTACTACAAATATTGATCCAACTTTTGTTGCATTTGTTGCAATACCGACCCTTTGCATTTTCTTAATTTTCAGCTGGATCAAAACAGAAAGCAATTTTAAAGAAACATTCTTATTCCCAATAGAAATTAAAGAGGGAAAAAAAGAAGAAAGAAAAGCTTTAAAATCAAAAATAGCGATACACTTGATGCTATTTACACTCTCACTAATTCCATTTATTTATTCAAGCTATATGCTAAATTCTCACACAAATACCAACTACCTTTACAGCAAAAAATTAAGTTATTTTGATTTTTTAAATCCTAACAACATTTATATAATGTTGGGATATAATAAAAACATGCCTAACATTGTAGGATACCTATCTCACATTCTCTATCAAAACGAACTAAAATACAATATAACTGCTAAATATGGGAAAATGCCTAAAGATATAAAAGAAAATTACTTTGAAGTCAAAACCGATAAAATAGAAATTAATCCCAAAACTGTTTACAGGGTAAACAAATCATTTATTGATGAAACTCTTAAAAAGGATCTTGCAAGTCTGTTTTTAAAAAATAAAACCCCAATCATAATATATAAAGAAAACAGCAATAATATCAACATAGATAAAGCAAATTACAAAATACTCTTCTTATTTTCTTTGCCTTTCCTTGTATTACTATTCCTATTTAAAACAATAAGATTTACAATTCTTTTAAACATAAATGAAAAAACCTATAAAAAATATATTCAAGGATAAATAGCTAATGCTAGACTTAGAAAAAACAAAAACAATTTTTAAAAAATATAATAAATACGGAGTAAACATAGACGAGATTCAAATACCTGAATATGCCTTAATACCTCTTGAAACAGAAAATTCAAAATCTATAATATATATAATTGAAAAACAAAAAATAGAAGAAAATCAAATATTATCAAAAAACTTCAACATAGAATTACACACATACTCTCCAATATCTGGAATAGTAGAAAAAATATACACAGCCAACTTTCCAGATGGTAAGGAATTAAAATCAGCATTAATCAAATTCCAAGGAAAAATAACAACCGAAAAAAAAATAATCGAAGACGAAATCTCAAGAGAAAAAACTTTAGCAAAATTAATTCAACTGGGAATTCCTTGGTTTAATGAAAATTCATTATTTCAATTCATAAACAAATGCAAAAAAATAGACAAAATGATTTTATTAACAAACGGAAAAGATGTGTTTACAAATATTTCAGAAGCACTAATGGCAGAAAAATTAGAAGAAATTCTTTCGGGATTCCAAATAATCGACAAAATATTTAAATTCAAAGAAATAATAATAATATCAAATAAAAGCAAATTGAAAAAAGAATTTGAAAAATTAAATATTTTCAACAACAGAAAAATTAAAATTAAATCTTTAGAAAATGCATATCCTTATACAAATCACGAAATGATAATGCACTTTTTATATAACAACAAAAATACAAAAGATGACATAAACCCCAATAAAAACATTTTATTAGCAAATATTGAAGATTTATACAATGCCAATCTTGTCATAAAAAATAATAATCCTTATAAAGAAAAATTTATAGCTATAAATGGAAATAAAAAAATAAAAAATCGAATACTCAAAGTAAAACTTGGGACCTCTTTTAGCCAAATAATAAATGAAAAAATTGATACAAAAAAATATGAAATTTTCTTAAACAACCCAGCTAACAAAATAAAAATTGCGACATTAAATGTACCAGTAACAAGAGATATTTATAGTCTTACCATATTAAAGAAAAAATCAATATATGACAAAATTAAGGCGTTATTTATATCCAGCTTCTCAGCATTACAAATGGAAGATATTATTTTCTCATATTTAAAGAATGAAAAAAAAAATGATAACAGCAAATTAAAAATCTTTAAATATACAGACAAAGAAGTAGAAGAAGAAATACATAAAGTTCAAAAAGAAATCAAAGGCAAAATTCTAAATGAAAATTTAATAAATGGGGTCATATACACTGAAAACAATTTAAAAGATATATACCTTGCTATCATATTCTCACTATTGCCTAGCCTAATATTTTCCTTCATAAATAACACAAAATTCATGACAGACACTTTACTACTAGTATTTATCAGTGTGGTAATCTATATTCCAATAATGCTAAAAATTAATTACAAATGTTTGTCCTTTTTTGTTTACAGCGCCTTAATGACAAGCATTATATTACCTTTAAACCTAGAAATTGCACTAAAAATAACCTCTTTATTATTTACTTTTTTAGTATTCTTTTACTTTTTCAGACTATCAGCATTTTTAGTAAACCCCATATTGATTTCTTTTATATTTTTTGTATTAAATTTTCCACTAAGTTTTAAGCAAACCTATCAAGAAGAGCTTAAAGCACCAATGTCAACAATCCCAACCTGGAACAAAATAGTTGACATAAATTCAAACATAAAAAATTTAAAAAGTTTGAATACCTTCACAAGATATGAAAGTAAAAAAATAGATGCAATTGAAAACTTTATAAATAAAAACATTTTTTCCGTTTTCAACATAATTGTTACAAGATTCCATATTGAAAGTCTTTTTGGGGTTAATAATGAAAAAAAAATATCTCCTATTTTGCTTTATTTTGGACTCTTGTTAATAGTTGGCAAATATATAATTAATAAATTAATACCACTATCATTTTATATAAGCTTGATGACAGTCTCATACACAACACAAAACATAGGAACTCTAAGCCACATCAGCTCAGATATGTTAACACTACTCATTTCTCCAATTCCAATGCTCTTAATATTTACAATAGCAACAGAAGTTCAAATAGCACCCCACTTCAAATTTGAGCAAATACTCTACGGATCACTCTTAGCATTTGCATACTTTTTAACATTAAGCTTTATTCCATTTGAAACTTTATCGATAATAATATCTATTTTTATCTTACAAGCAAGTTCAAACTTGATAAAAAAGTATAGCTTAACCTTCAAAATTAAAAAAATAATGCATTTTTTAAAAACAAACAAAGAAAAAGCACTAAAAATTCCTTTAGAAAATGAAAAGGATATAATTAAATTATGATTAATAACTTGATAACATGCTTGATTATTAATAACTTAACTTTAATACACTTTATTGGATTTGAAGACATAAAAATAAAAAATAATGCAATCTTAATAAAGAAATACATAATAATAACAACTACTTCTTTATTAATATATTCAATATCATTTTATCTATACAAACTGCTTTTAAAAAACAATTTATTGTTCTTAATGCCAATTTTTTATGTAATTTTAATTTATGGATTGATATTGTCATTTAAAGTACTAAATGACATATTTATTGTTTACAACAAAAAATCAAATTATTCAAACGATTTCATGCTTTCAAATAGCAGCTTAATTGCAATAACATTTTTTGCACTTGATAAGAATAACGGATTTTTTGAAGGACTAGAAATACTTATTTTGTCTGTGCTTGGAATACTCATAGCTTTAATGGCAATAACATCAATAAAAAAAACCTTTGATAAAAAACCTAAAATCAATATATTGGAAAACGAACCAATATATTTTTTTATAATATTTATTTTATCTTTAATTCCAAATATAATTATATTAATATACAATCAATAATAGCGAGAACTAAAAATGAAAGAAAAAATAAGTACATTGTTAAAACAAGCTGAAAGCATTTGGAGGAAGCTTTGACAAAAAAGAAATTCAAGCTGAAATCGAAAAATACGAAAAAGAAATAAACCAGAAAAACTTTTGGAATGATAATAGAAGAGCTCAAGAAGTCATTAAAGCCCAAAGTATCTTAAAAAGCAAAATTTATCCATGGGAAGAATTGATAAACAAAATCAAAGACTTAAGCGATCTGTATGAAATTATTGAAAACGAAAAAGATGCTAGCAGCTTAGAAATCGAATTTAATGTACTTGAAAAACAGTACAAAGATTTGCTCACAATTTCTTACTTTAAAGAAGAACTAGACGTAAACAACGCTTTTTTGACTATTCATTCTGGAGCTGGAGGCACTGAAGCATGCGACTGGGTTACGATGCTTTACAGAATGTACTCAAGATATGCTGAGAGAAAAAAATATAAAACAGAACTTGTTGATTTGCTTGAATCAGAAGGCGGAATTAAATCTGTTACAATAGAAGTCAAAGGTGAATATGCTTATGGAATGTTAAAAAGTGAAGTCGGCATACATCGTCTTATAAGAATTTCTCCATTTGATGCTGCTAAGAAAAGACATACCTCTTTTGCATCAGTATTTGTTGATCCTGTTATTGATGAAAAAATCGAAATAATAATTAAACCAGAAGATATAAGAATTGATACATATAGAGCATCAGGGGCCGGAGGACAACATGTCAACAAAACATCCTCTGCTGTAAGAATAACCCACATTGAAACAGGAATAGTAACTCAATCTCAAAGCGACCGAAGCCAACACAAAAATAAAGACATGGCAATGAAAGTTTTAAAATCAAGACTTTATGAATACTACAAAAACAAAGAAGATGAAAAAAATAAATCCAAGCAAGACACAAAAAAAGAAATCTCTTGGGGTAACCAAATAAGGTCTTATGTATTTCAACCTTACAATTTAGTAAAAGATCACAGAACAAAATTTGAAAATTCAAACATCACTTCAGTTATGGATGGCAATATAGATAATTTCATAGAAGAGTATTTAAAATGGAAAAGTTTAAACTAACACTAATAATTTCACTACTAATATTTAAAATATATCCAATACATTCTCAAAGTAACATCGAATATAAATTTTCTTACATTATTAATACTAAGAAAGAAAATATTGATCTTAAAAAAGGAATTGAAAAACAATTAGACAAAATCTACGGCAAAATAACAGAACATATTGTAAACAATAATGACAAGAATACCATTGAAAGCATTTATATAAATCAAGATATAATAAAAACAGAGATTGAAATTAGCAAATTAAAAGAAGAAATGGATAAAAAAAAACTTCAAAACATAATAAATGCAAAAGAAAAACACAACATAAAAACCAAAATTGATGAGCTTAAAAAAAATATTCAAAATATTAACAGAAAGAAAAAAGAATTTGCAAAATATTTCAACAATTTAAACAACCTAAAAGCAAAATATAAAAAAATCGAAGAACAACCAACTATCTTAAATTTAAATAAAGAATTTTTCATAAGAGAAGAATTATTTTTTATTAATTATATTGATCTGAAAAAAATAGAAAATTACTATTTACTAGAAATCAGCAATATAACTCCTGAGAAGATTGAAACTAAAAAAGAAGTATTTAAAACATCATCTTCTGTTTATGAAATTGCAGATAAAATAACAAAACACAGTTTTAAAGAAATATTAGGTAGAGAATTTTTAAAAATAAATATTAACGTTAAAAATAACACGGATGCAAAAATCTATATAAATGAAAAATTTGTTTCAAAAGGGATATACTACGACGATATTTTTGACATTTCCAAGCTTTCAAACAAAGAAATTGAAATAAAAATCACAAGTACAAATTTTGAAAGCCAATCTATTAAAAGAAAGGTCAAAAATGCAGATTCAATAATATTAAATATTGATTTAAGAAGAACAATCTCTAAAAAAGTAAAGATCACAAGCAATGTAAAATCTAAAGTATTTAAAAAAGGCACATTTATTGGAGAAACTCCAATTGAAATTGAAAAACCAGAAAATCAAGACATCATTTTGCTTAAATCTGAAGGGTATAAAGATAAATTCAAGTTAATAAATAAAGAAGAAGAACTAGTAGAGATAGAAATGATAAAAACCAATCAAAACAGACTTAGCGAAACAAGAGATAAATTTTATGTTAATTTGGCTATTTTTACATTAAGCACAATAGGAACCATTTTTGCAGGAACATTACTTAACAATGCAGAACAACTTTATCAAATAACTGGAAATCACTTTATTAACAAAAGATTAACATCCGAAGATGTATATATGGCAAAAGCAGAACAAATGACTGCAACATTTATTCTTGGAGCAGGAATCACTCTAACTATTGGAAGCTTTATTGCGTTAATAACCCATTTAGTAGAATATATTAAAGAAGCAAATCTAGGAGAATAAATTTAACACTTGATAATAAAATAGGAGAACAAACTTTTGGGCATTTTAGCAAAAATAAAAGAATTATTTAAAAGCAAACAACAAGAAAATATTATTGAAAATTTAGAAGACATCCTCTTAGAATCAGATATTAATAATGACATTGTAATAGAAATAATAAACAAATTAACAAAAGACAAAAATGAAAACGAAAAAACTATTATTGAAAAATTAAAAGAACTTTTAAATAATTATATTAACACAAAAAAATTTACTCTAAAAAATAACAAATTAAACATTTTGTTAATAATTGGCATAAATGGAATTGGAAAAACATCAAGCATAGCAAAGCTTGCAAATAAATTTAAAAATGAAGGCAAAAATATATTAATATCAGCTGCTGATACATTCAGAGCAGCTGCAATTGAACAAATAAAAATTTATGGTGAACAAATCGGAATTAGAATAATATCTCAAAACCAAGGAAGCGATCCATCAGCTGTGATATTCGACAGCATCTCAAGCGCTAAGCTTAAAAATTATGACGCACTAATTATTGACACAGCCGGAAGGTTACAAAATAAAGAAAATTTAATAAAAGAGCTTCAAAAAATAAACAATGTGATCTTAAAACAAATACACAACACTGACATCAATTATCAAAAACTACTTGTGATCGATTCTACTATTGGAAAAAATACAAATAGTCAAGCAGAAATTTTTAATAAAGCAATAGAAATAGACGGCATAATAATCACAAAGCTTGATTCATCTTCCAGGGCAGGTGCAATAATAAATATTTCAAAAATTCTTAAAAAACCTATATACTTTACTACATTTGGAGAAAATCTAGAAGATATTAAAGAATTTGATATCAATGAATATCTTAATAAATTGCTATGAAAAAAATCCAATTAATACTCATTATATTCATACCCCAAATTATTTATGCAAAAAGCTATTTTGCATCTGATGTGTTTTTCAATAAATACCAAAAATTAAGCGAAAAACCAAAAACAGGGTATTACATTGAATATCATTATATTGATGATACCGAAAAACTTTACTTGTACAAAGAAAATAATCTAATAAAATACAAGACACTCCAAATCATAGAAAACACAACAAAAATAACATATTACGATGCAAAAATTACAAAAAGAAAAGAAGAAATTTATGACAATTTAAATAATAAAATACAAGAAATAGAATATAATAATAACGGAAAAATCCTTGAAACAGCTAATTACTTTTATGAAAACGGCAACCTAATATCCAAAGATTTAAAAACAATAAACCAAAATTCAAAATCAATACATTATTCCAAAGACGAAAATGGTAAATTACTAAAAATAACAGGCTCAAATTTTCAAATTTGGAACTATGGAATTAATGGCGACATAAAATCCACATATTTTGATATAAAAAAATCAACAACAAAAGTAATAAACTACGATGACAAGAAAAGAAATTCAAACAGCATAATACTTGTTAATAATAAAATAAAATCTAAAGAAAAAAATCAATATCTAGATGAACAAAAAACAGTAAATACCTTTGAAGAAGAAACTACAAAAATTGTCTCTACTTACCAGAAAAACAACCTCATTAAAGAGGAAATATACAAAGATAATGAACTGATAAAAATTAATGATTTTCAATATAACTCATATGATATGATAATTTTTCAAAATACTAAAGAAAAGGATAAAGATAAATACATCAATACTAAAATTGAATACGAATATAACCAAGACAATCAATTAAAAAGCAAAAAAATTTATGAAAACGACATAATTTATCTAAAAACTGAATACTACAATGATAATGAATATGAAGAAGAAATATACTACAATAAAAAACCAGCTCTCAGAATAAAACATAAGAATGGAAAAATTACCGAAGAAAAACCAATAGGAACAAATTAAATGAATATAAGAAAATTTTTGCTTAAAAGGTTAATACTAGGAGAAAAAAATAGTTTAGCTCTCACAATTGTAATAATATTAAGTATTGCCTTAGGTGAAATAATAATTATTTTAACAATATCAATCATGAATGGTTTTCAAAACGATTTTTTCCTTAGCATTACAAATGTAGAAAGTGGAAATTTAAAAATAGAAAATGAACTCACACAAGAAGAAATCAAAGAAATTAAAAAAATTAAAGGAATAAAACATATAAATAAAATATATGAAACACAGGGCATTGGAATTCAAAATTATTATTATCCAACTATTTTGAATATTATTGCAATTGATATTAAAGATCTTAAAAACGACCAAAATTTTATTTCGTTTACAGGACTTAAAAAAGATGAACTTGAGATTAAAGACAATGAAATCATTATTGGAAATGTACTCTCTTACAATTTAAACCTATTTGAAAATGAAACCTTAAGATTAATAATCGCCGATGAAATAAAAAACTTTACATCAGTAGAAAATGATATAAAAAAATTTCAAATAAAATCAATTTTTAAAAGTAGTTATGCAAAAATAAATGAAACTTTAATTTTTATGAATATAGACTATTTTATTAAAAATAAAATTTTGCATAATTCTAGTATTAATTACCAAGTAAAAACAACAAATCTAAATCCAAGTAGCAAATTAATTGGCAAAATCACAGCTATTAATCCTAAAATTAAAGTAAAAACCTGGAATGAATACAATAAAGAGTTCTATAAAACATTGAAAATAGAACGAAATACAATGTTGATTATTTTAGCAAGCATTTTCATTGTCATTGCTGTTAATGCGTATTATCTGCAAAAAAGAGTAATAATAAACAAAAATAAAGCCATTTTAATACTATTAGCCGTGGGTCTTAGAAGCAAAAAAATAAAACAAATTTTTTTGATCCACTCAATAATAATCTGCACTATAGGAGGACTTCTTGGCTTGATACTAGGAATTTCAATTTCTTTGAATATAAATGAAATTTTAAAAACAATTGACAGTCTGGTGAATACTTTAATAAATTTTTTAAATCAAATATTAGACTTAGAAATAGATACAATTAAAATACAAATAGTAAAAAGCGCAATTACCCCTAAATTATTTCTAAGTGATTTAGCATTTACTTTCTCCTTTGCTTGTTTTTCTACAATATATTCAAGCGTAAAAGCAACAAAAAAAATTGGAAACCAAAAAAACATTGAAACTATAAATGGATCGTAAAATGGAAAATATACTAACTATACAAAATCTTTGCAAAGCATACAAAAAAAATAAAAAAACAAAAATTCAAATAATAGAAAATTTAAACCTAATTGTAACAAAAGGTGAATTTATTTCAATTCAAGGAAAAAGTGGTTGCGGAAAATCAACTCTTTTTAATATGATCTCGGGAATAGATAAAATAGACTCTGGAGAGATAATATCATGTGGAGTATCTTTGAAAAATGCAAATGAAAAAATATTAAGTTTGTATAAAAACAAACAAATAGGTTTAGTATTCCAAAATTATAATTTAATAAATGAGTTTAACGTAATTGAAAACATAATTCTACCTCAAATTATCTCAGGCCAACAAACAAAAGAAACAATAAATAAAAAAGCTCTGGATTTAATGCAAATACTAAAAATAGAAAACAGAGCAAACCATTACCCTTCAGAACTCTCAGGGGGTGAATCACAAAGGGTTGCTATTGCCAGAGCATTAATCAATGAGCCTAATATAATTTTATGCGATGAACCTACAGGAAATTTAGACTTAATGACAGCTAAAACTGTAGAAAATCTCCTTATCAATACAGCAAAAAATTTAAAAAAAACCTTAATACTAGTTAGCCATAACCCAAAATTCGCAAACAAAGCAGATTCAAAATATGAATTTAAAAACAGGACGTTAAAAAGAATATGATGCTTTTAAAGCTAACAGAAATTACAAAAATTGCTTACATAATTTTTAAAAATTCAACAAATAAAAAAGCTTTAATAGGCTCTGGAATATCATTAAGCTTAGTAATGGTCCCATTAATTATTGTATACTATATGTCTAGCAATATTATGAGCTCCACTATTAACAAATATATTGAAAGCGAAGGATTTTCTATACAAATAGAATACAACGACACAAATAAAACTCTTTCCCTAAAAAACAGATTAAGTTCATTTAAAAAAAAATATAATTACAAAGATTTAAATTATTTTTTTGAAAAAAGAACTTACGGAATTATTGGGAATAATAAAAAACAAGGTGTATTAATAAGAGCAATAGAAAACGTATTCACATTGGAAAATAAATCAATAAAATTAATAAAAGGTACTAAAAATTTAAAAAAGAATTCTATATTGATTTCAAACCAAATAAAAAATAAACTTAATTTAAATCTAAATGAAAAAATTGACATTTTGATTCCAAATACAAAAAACAATAAAATAATACCCAGAATAAGAAAATTTAACATATCAGGAATAATTGAAACTGGACTACAAGATATTGATAAAAATTTGGTATTAATTTCTTTTGAAAACGAAAATTTAATGTCAAAACAATTTTCAAAAAGCATAATTGGATTTAAAACAAATTCCAATTCCAGAAACAAAATTGAAATCTTGAAACAGAATCTAGAAACTGAATTTCAAGAATTCCAAATAAAAACATTCTATGAACTTTACTTAAACAAATACAATAATCTAGATATAAGTAAAAAACTTTTAATATTCATTATGGCTTTGATTATAATATTTGCAAGCATCAACATATCCTCATCTCTTTCAATGCTAATTTTTGAAAATAAAAAGAAAATTGCAATACTAAAATCGATTGGAATGAATAACTTAAACTTAAAAATAATATTTCTTTTGATATCACTTACATTAAGCACTACTTTTTGTGGAATTGGAATAATAATTGGCAACTACCTAACACTTAAAATATCTTATTTAATAAACTTTATTGATAATGTTTTAAACTTTTTTCTAAAAATACTAGGAGAAGAAAATTCTGAAATATTAAACTCAGAATATTACGTATCTGAACTTCAAATACATTTAAGCTTAAGCTTCAGCTTAACACTTCTTGGTTTGTATATGTTAATAAGTATTTTAACTACACTAATTCCGCTTAACATTATCTCAAATCTAAAAGAAAAAGAAATCTTAAAATAGTTTAAAAATTCTATTTAATCATCACGTTATTAATTTTAATAGCTAAAAAATCCTTTTCAATTGTAGGATAAATCTCATTTGGGAAAATCGTACTAATTGTGAAACTTTGCTTAGATTTAGATTTTAAAAAAGAATTGGCAGAAGAGATTAATTTTCGTCTCAAAGATCTAATAATTCTATCTTCCTTATCAACATAACTAATTTCAATCTCCAGATTTTTAATAATATCTTTTGAAGAATTGAACACTTCTATTACAGTATTTGCCTCACAAATTCCAAAAGACTTTTTAAAATGATTTCCAATATATTTAAATTCTAATATAAAAGAATCTGAATCAAGGCTTACACCATTTTTATCATCAACATTCTCAAAAAAATCAAGCTCAATAATATCTAAAACTATTTTTTTAGGATTAGCATTAATGGTCCTTGGAATATTTGATATAACATCAATTGGAATATAAACATTTTTACCCCATTTTGCAGGAAAATCACTTTCTTTGTCAAAAACCTGATTAAAAATAGACTTACCAAGATCATCGTAAACCGTAACTCTGTAAGAAATCTTTTTAACAGGATGAACTTTAGAAACAATCCCCGCTTTAAGTTGATACAAATGGGCATCCTCAAACACTAAAACTTTAGCATCCTCTATTTCTGTGTAATATAAGTCTTTAGAGCTTGAAATAAGATTAACAGCTTCAACTACTAAATCAGTAGCCATGGTAATAGGCGGAAGACCTTGAAATGTAGAAAGAGACGTTATTTTATCTTCTAAAACCATTTTCCCATTCCCACCAACAAAAGTATGAAAGGATCTATAAGTAATAAAAGAAATAAAAAATATCAAGATAGAACTTAAAGTTAATATTAATATCCTATTCTTAAATTTTTTAGATTCATAATAATCGATTAAATCTAAATCATTTCTTATTCCAAATTCTTTTGCTTGTAAACTTACATGGACCATTTTTTTTTTAGATTCTTTAGTATTTACCTTATCAGTAATATCTTTAAAAAGAAAAAAAAATAAACTAAAGATTGATTTATCGTGAAGAGAATACAAATAGATAGATTCAAGCTCTCTAAAAGCAAAATCTATCTTGCCCATTTTAAAAGATCTTTTGACTCTCGCATAAGTTCTTTTAAAATGAAGCTCCATATTTTCAATATCATTATCAGAAATATCTGATCTTTCAATAATATTTTTTATACTCTTTTTGCTTAAAACTTTATTTCTATGTTTCCTAAGTTTTGATAAATAAATCTTAATTCTATCTTCAGATGTTTTGCTATTCATTATCTTCTAATTCATCAACTTTTTTTAAAAGCCAATAAGCAATATTCCTAGCCGTAGTCTTTGTAACAGAAATTCCTATAAAAGAGTTAATTAATACTATTTTCCCCTCTCCATTCTTAAGTTCTTTTGAAGCCTCTTCTAAAACGCCTTCTTTGGTTTTTGTATAAGCAATCTCTTCAGAAATTTCTGTAGACTCAAAAACAAGATCACAAAAAATCTCTCCTGTACTAGTCACACTACCATAAATATTATTAATAGGAACCAATTTATAATCTTCAGCTTTTTCAAACCTATAAATTATTTCTTTCATATAAACGAGTATATCATAATCAAAAAACATAGCCAATAAACAAAATTTATACAAAAAAATAATTTAAACTTTTTTTATGAAATAAAAAATAATGCTATAATAATTAAAAACTAAAACTCGAAACAAAGGAACTTTTGGGGATTATGAACTTCAAACAAATAAAAAGCAATGCTGAGAAGGTTGCGCTTTTAAGAAAAGATTTTCCTATTTTAAATAAATTGCTTGACAATAAACATATAATTTATTTTGACAATGCCGCAACTTCTCAAAAACCCAAAACTGTAATTTATTCTGGTGTTGAATATTATGAAAATTACAACTCAAATGTACATAGAAGCGGCCACAAGTTTGCAATTCAAGCTAGCATAAAAATAGAAAAAACAAGAGAGCTTGTAAAAAATTTCATTAATTCAGAATCTTCAAAAAATATAATATTTAACTCTGGAACTACAGATGGCATTAATACCATTGCAAACTCATTTTTTTACTCAAAATACTTTAAAAAAAAAGATGAAATTATTCTTACAGCTCTTGAACATAATAGTAATTTGCTACCATGGGCAAATCTTGCAAAATTAGCTAATCTAACAATTAAGATTGCCAAATTCAATGAAATGGGAATTATTAATCCTGAAGAAATTGAAAAACTTATTACAGAAAAAACAAAACTTATCAGTATATCAGGAATAAATAATACCTTGGGCACAATTAATGATTTAGAATCTATTGGTAAAATTGCGAAAAAATACAATATAAGTCTTTTTATAGATGCTGCACAAATGGCACCTCATATAAAAATAGATGTTAAAAAAATTGGTTGCGACTTTTTGGTATTTTCTGGACATAAAATGCTTGCTCCAACAGGAATAGGAATTTTATATATTTCAAATAACATGATTGAAAAGCTTAATAGCTCGAAATTAGGAGGAAATACAGTAGAAAAAATATACATAGAAAATAAAAAAATTGAATTTAAATCTCTTGATGCTCCTAATAAGTTTGAATCAGGAACTCCAAATATTGCAGGAATTATTGGACTTGGAGAGGCAATAAAATACATCAATAACATCTCTATGGATTTTATTTTAGAACATGATCAGCAATTAATCGAATATGGGATAAAAAAATTACAAGAACTTGATGAAGTTGAATTTTTGCTAAATAAAAATCTTAAAAGAAATTCAATAATATCATTTACAGTAAAAAATATTCACTCACACGATATTGAAACATGTCTAGATACAATGGGAATAGCGACTCGAGCTGGAAAAACTTGTTCTTATGTAGCATTTTTCCCAGAAAATTTAAATAAAAACCATCTCCTAAGAATTAGTTTTTATTTTTATAACACACAAGAAGAAATTGATATTTTCATATCAGGATTAAAAAAAGTAATAAAAGAACTTTCCTGAAAATTGAAATAACAAACATATTAACAAAGTTAATCAAAATCTTTCTCTTTGATTAACTTTAATTGTATTCTTAAAATTTTTTATTTAAAAAATCTCCATATTATTTTTTATATTGATTTAATAAATCAAAGAAAATAAAATTAAATTATGCTCACAGAAAAAATTAAAAGAGAATTAATAAAGCTTAGCAAAATAAATAAATACATAATACATAAAGCAGAAGCAAACCAAAACTTTAACCATCAATCTAAATGTGGAGATCAAATTTCATTCCAAATAAAAGAAGCAAACAGCGGAAAATTCAATTTAAAACATCATGCATCCGGATGCATGATCTTACTTGCAAGTGCCAACACTTTAAACAAATTGTGTAATGGCAAATCAAAATCTGAAATACTAAACTTGGTACAAAAAATAATAAATAATGATTTTGAAAATCTAGACGAAATTGATGCAAGTTTAAAAATTTTTAATACATTCAAAAACACAAATAGAAAAGACTGTTTTTTACTACCATACAAAGCATTAAAAGATAGCTTAGAAAGCTATGTCATATTGGGGAGAACTATTAAATGAAAATCTACTCACACTCATCAATCGGATATGATGGAGAACTAATTGAGATTGAAATAGATATCAAAAAAGGAATTTCTGGAATTGATATCGTAGGGCTTGCTGGAAGCGAAATTAAAGAATCAAGAGAAAGGGTAAAATCTGCTATCAAAAATTCAAATTTTCATTTTCCTAAAGATAGAATATTAATAAATCTTGCACCAGCTGGAATTAGAAAAATTGGAACAGCTCTTGACCTTTCAATTGCAATTAGCATCATTAAAATCGAAGAAGATAAAAATAATAAAAATTTGGAAATCTTAATATTAGGAGAGTTGCAATTAGATGGCAAAATAAGATCAATAAAAGCCGTTTTACCAGCCATTGCTCTTGCTAAAGAAAAGGAAATAAAATTTGCAATAGTTCCTTTTGAAAATTTAGAAGAAGCTTATCTAATAAATGATTTGAATATTTGGGGTGTTAAAGACTTAAAAGAAACTATAAATATAATAGAACAATTAAATGATAACATACTCCCCCCAAAAACAAATATTAAACCACAAAAAACAGTTGAAAAAGATTGTATTTTAGATTATGACTTTAAAAATATAAAAGGACAACAAAGAGCAAAAAGAGCAATTGAAATAGCAATTGCCGGTGGGCATAACATCATGCTATTTGGACCACCTGGAAGTGGAAAAACACTTAGTCTTAAATGCGTTCAATCTATTCTTCCTCCGCTTACAAACAAAGAGATGATAGAAACAAACAAAATATGGTCAATATCAGGAAAATTAATAGAGAAAAAAATAATAAAACAAAGACCTTTTAGAAATCCTCACCATACTGCTAGTAAAGAAGGAATAATTGGAGGGGGGCCTAATCCCTTACCTGGAGAAGTGTCTCTTGCGCACAATGGAGTATTGTTCCTAGATGAAGCTTTAGAATTTAAAAAATCTATCTTACAATCTTTACGTGAGCCTATTGAAGACAAATCAATTTCAATCTCAAGAGCAAGTTCCAAATTATTCAAATACCCTGCTAATTTTCAACTAATGCTTGCAATGAATCTTTGCCCTTGTGGGAACCTTGGCAAAAAAAATACAGATTGTTTTTGCTCACAACAAGAAATTTCAAATTATTGGAAAAAACTTGGAGCTGCAATGCTTGATAGAATTGATATTAGGGTTCCAACAAGAACAATCAATAATGAGAAATTACTCAACGAAACAAGCGAAAGTTCAAGCGAAATAAAACAAAGAATAATAAAAGCAAGAAATATTCAAAGTAGAAGATACAAAAATTTTGCAAACATAAATAAAAATTCTGATCTTAATCCTGATCACATTGAAAAATTTTGCGAATTAAATGCGATTCTAAAAAATGACTTGATTTACATTTTAAACAAACTTAATATATCCTCAAGAGCAACACATTCAATACTAAAAATTGCAAGAACAATCTCAGACTTAAAGGAAGAAGAAAATATTTCAAGAGAATCCTTACTTGAGGCAATTGGGCACAGAAAAAATGGAGAAAATTTGCTTGAAAAATAAAAACCCCTAAATATTGGGGTCTCAAAACTAAAATTCTATTTTATCAATATAACTTTTAAGCTGATTAGCAGAATTGTTAAACCTCTCAAGCTCTTTAGGGCTTATTTTAAAGTTTAAAACTTCTTTTACCCCTTCTTTACAAACTATAGCAGGTGCTCCAATATAAATATCTTTAATTAATCCTCCATACTGACCATTAATGTAAGAAGATATTGGCAGAATAATATTCTGATCCCCAATTATTGCATTTACAATATTCTTAATACCAAGCCCAATAGCATAATAAGTTGCCCCCTTAAATTTAATTACCTCATAAGCAGCATTTACTACCTTTTTATGAATTTCATCAAGCTCTAACTCAGTTATTTTCCCTTCAGCAAGATATTCTGACAAAGGCTTCATTGCTATTTTTGTTTCATCCCAAGTAGCAAAAGAACTATCACCGTGCTCACCCATAATATATGAATGTATATTTTGTGTATTTACACTAAACCGATCACTTAAAAAATATCTAAGTCTTGAAGTATCAAGAATAGTACCAGTACCAATAACCTTATGAATAGGAAATTTAGAATACTTCATTGTAACATAAGTCATAATGTCTACAGGATTACTTGCAATGACAAAAATACCATCAAAACCGCTAGCCACAACATTCGTTACAATATCTTTAAAAATTTTTGAATTCTTACCAACCAAATCAAGCCTTGTTTCACCAGGTTTTTGATTAAGCCCTGCTGTAATTACAACAATATCTGCATCAGCACAATCTTTGTAAGCCCCAAACACTACATCAATATTCTTTTTTAAAAACATTTGCCCATGATTGAGGTCCATAACCTCACCTTTTGCCTTATTCTCATTAACATCGATAATTACAAGTTCATGTACAAGTGAATTGTCTATTGTCAAAGCATAAGCAAAACTTGCGCCTACCCCACCAGCTCCAATAAGAACAACTTTATTAGACTTAAGCATAAATTACTCCATATAAATTTAAACTACATAAAACTAATTTTAAATAATTAATAATAATTATTTAATAAAAATATTTTATCGTATTTTTAAAGGCTTTGCCAACCAAATACCTTCAAAAATTAAAAATACATTTAACTATCATTAGACTTCAAAACTGCTAGAAAAGCACTTTGTGGAATTTCAACATTTCCTACCATCTTCATTCGCTTTTTACCTTCTTTTTGCTTTTCTAAAAGTTTTCGCTTACGAGTAATATCGCCACCATAACACTTGGCAGTAACATCTTTTCTAACAGGAGAAATTGTCTCTCTAGCAATAACGTTAGAGCCAATAGCACCTTGAATAGCTATTTTAAATTGTTGCCTTGCTATTTCATCTTTTAACTTTTTACAAATCCCTGTAGCTTTAATTCTTGCACTATCTTTAAAAACCAATTGAGAAAGTGCATCAACTCTATCACCATTAACTAATATATCTAATCTTACTAAGTCTGTATGCTCATAATCTAAAAGCTCATAGTCAAAAGACGCATATCCGCGACTCACAGATTTGATCTTATCATAAAAATCAAAAAGTATTTCAGAAAGAGGCATTTTATAAATAAGTTCAACGCGCTTAGTATCAAGATAAATTAAATTTGTCTGTACTCCTCTTTTCAACAAACATACACTCATAATATTTCCTAAAAATTCTGTAGGAACAATAATATTGGCTCTAATATAAGGTTCAAGAACATTTTCAATAACTTCATTTCCAGGAAATTGCTCAGGACTTTCAATATAATAAGATTTACCCTTTTTAGGAATAATTTTGTATCTAACAGAAGGAGAAGTCAATATTACATTTAAATCAAATTCACGCTCAATACGTTCTTGAATAACCTCCAAATGCAAAAGTCCAAGAAATCCGCATTTAAAACCATGCCCAAGAGCCGATGATGAATCTTTTTCAAATGTTAAAGATGCATCATTAAGCTTTAATCTATCCATTGCCTTTAAAAGATCGTCATATTGATTAGCATCAACAGGATACACCGAAGAAAACACTACAGGCTTAACTTCTTTAAACCCCTCAAGTGGGGATAATGCAGGACAATCATAAAGAGTTACAGTATCTCCAATCTTAACATCTGATATATTTTTTATTCCTGCAATAAAATATCCAACATCCCCTGCTTCTAACCTATCTTTTTTTTCAAGCAATATTTTAAAAACCCCAATTTCCTCAATCAAATAATTGCTATCAGTATGCATTAATCTAATCTTATCGCCTGTTTTGATTTGCCCTTCAAAAATCCTAAAATGAACAATAACTCCTCTATAAGAATCATAATGTGAATCAAAAATTAATGCTCTTAACGGATCTTTAACACTTCCTCTGGGGGATGGAACATACTTACAAATAGCTTCAAGCAAATCATCAATCCCTACTCCATTCTTAGCAGAAATCGAAATAGCAATTTCCTCGTTTAACCCTAAATCATTTTTTATTTGCTTTTTTACAAAATCAATATTAGCATTTGGAAGATCTATTTTATTAATAACAGGAATAATTTCCAAATCATGCTCAAAAGCCATATAAAAATTAGAAACTGTTTGAGCTTGTACTCCCTGGCTTGCATCAATCAACAAAAGAGCACCCTCACAAGATGAAATTGCTCTTGATACTTCATAAGAAAAATCAACATGGCCTGGGGTATCAACAAAATTTAACTCATAAAGCTCACCATCATTACTCTTATAAGTAATTGTCACTGCCTGGCTTTTTATTGTAATCCCCCTTTCTCGCTCAATATCCATACTGTCAAGCATTTGACTTTTAAAATCACGATCAGATATTATTTTAGCCTTTTGAATAAATCGATCAGCTAATGTCGATTTACCATGATCAATGTGTGCAATAATGCAAAAATTTTTCTTACGAATACTAATACTGACCCTCCTAAATTACAAATCAAGCTTTAAAAACGTATATTTTTCTTAAATACAGAATTTTTAATTTGACTTCTTGATTTTGCAATATAAGGAGAAAATCTTGGCGCAAGATCTACCACTAATTTCCAGGTATCTATTGCTCTAAATCTATAATCACCATTAGAATATGTATAAGTAGCAACAGCAATATTATAAACTATTTCCCAGAAATCTGTAGATTCAAAAGCATTTTTAATTGCCTTATACTCATTAATTTTTTTAACAAAAGACCTTAAATTTCTAAACTGATAAACAGGTTCATAATAACAAACATAATCATACATTCTTGTTAAAATTCCTACTGCAGCTATAAGTCCATGAGTAATTGAAAGTTCATAAGCTCCCAAACGCAAATAAACTTTTGACAATAATTGGTGAGTATCAATAACATTGTAGTTCTTAAATCTATAAAGATTAAAAGTAAAATCAATACCAAAAGCTCCTCTTACTTGTTTTAAATAAGAAGTTAGATAAAATGAAATATTAAATTTATTATTTGACGCACTATTTTCATTATTAGAATAATCATGATAACTATAATAATCTTTTTTAGTTGAAAACTTATTTAATATATTATTTAAATAATCAATTGTATCAACATAATTATTCTCAAGTTCGGCCATTTTGGCTAAAGAAAAAAGTATTTTTTTTTCAAAAGATCCATCTAGTAAATAATCTTTATCTTCAAAAGCCTTGTAAAGGTTCAATTTTTCAAGAACAGCATTGCCGGACATTCCATAAGCTACTGATAAATAATAACTGGCCTCAGGATAAACGCCTTTTCTAAGCAAAGCTTCCTGTAAATAATTAATAGCATCTGTAAGACTAGATTTACTAAATTCAGATTTAGAGTAAAGAAATTGCCTACCCTTTTCAAGCAAAATCCAATAAGGAAAATTCTTATTGCTTAAAGAACTTAAAGAAATAGAAAAAGGTAGAACAAGAAAAAATAAAACCAAATTTCTCATAATAATAAATATATTAAATTAACCCATAAATTACGAGAAAAATTAATATCAAAATTAAACAAACTTAAATATCATTAAAAACACCATTACAAATAGAGCAACAGATTCTATTAATCCTAAAACCAAAAGATATGTGGCGAATCCTTTTCCAGTCTCAGAAAAAGCGTCACAAGCACCTGCTGCTGCTTTACCCTGTGCAAACCCAGAAACAGCAATTGCAAACCCACCACCAAGACCAGCTCCAAGCAATAACCATGGATTTGTCTGCATCATCACCTCAGATAAAGTATTCATTAAAATATATCCATATATTATCTGAGTCAATGGCGCTGAAACAAAAACAATCAATAAAAATGGCGCTGGTTTCCCTTGCATATAACATCTCTTCCATGCTCCAATAGCAGCACTACCTGCTGCCCCCATACCCAACGCCGAACCTATTGCTGAGATTGTCAAAGCTGAATTAACTCCTATTAAACCTATATCCATAAGTACTCCTTTTTATTTGTTTTTTATTTTTCTAAAAGGCTTATACGCATATCCACTCCATTCTTGTCCTAAATGATTTGAAAATTCAAGCATATTAAGCCTTACACCATGAACAACCACTGAAAGTAAAGATAGCATTATATTTAAAACATGTCCAAAAAGTATAACAATAACTCCAACTATTATAAGACCAATATTAGAAGATTTTAACAAAGGTATTGACATGGCATTAAAGCTTTCAGAGATTGAAAGTCCTGCAAGCCCAACTGCAAAAAGTCTAATATAAGATATTATGTCTGCAAATCCCGATACAGTGGTTAAAAATTGTTCTATAATACCTCCAAAACTTTTCAATATACACTTAAAAAAATTTGAACCATCTTGCTTTCCAAAAACAAATACAAGTGCAACGCCAAAATATATCATATTATAAACAACATTATGCATAGGAAATCTAGATTGACTGAGTATTAAATTCAAAACAAGGTAATAAAGGCCAACTATACCTATAAGCCAACCAATCTGAGCAATTGAATGAATGTGGGGCTTTTCTTTTATTTGTCTGAAAAAATTCCAAGCGTGAGCCAATGAAATTTGCAAAACTCCTATTGAAAAGCAGATAAAAATAATATTTTGTACACTATTTTTCTCTGTCAAATAACTAATTTTAAACGAATTCAAAATAGGAAACATTTCAAGCACTAAAGGACTACCAAACCAAGTCCCAGTCATAGAACCATAAAGTATCGATGAAACACTAAGATAAAATATTAAACCATGAATTGGAGTTAAGGACTTCCCTTTAAAAATAAAACCCAAACTAAGCAAAATTCCTATCAAAAAAAATATCACCCCATAAGCAGCATCACCTATTATCATACCAAAAAATACAAAGAAAAATAACATAAAAATAAAACTTATATCCCTTTCTTTATACCCAGGAATTGTCTCTAAAATATTAAAAATAGGCGCAGCTAAATTGGCAATTCCTTTTCTTTTTATATAAGTTGGAATAAAATCATTTTCTCCAGGATCTGCAAATTGAACTGCAAAACCTACTTTTAAAACTGAATTTTTAAGAGATTCTTGACTTTCAGCTGGAATAAATCCTGTAATATACGAAAAATCCTCAAAATCAGTTTGCATATCAGCTAAAACCTGTTCAAACTCTACAATTTGATCGTAATTTTTTATCTCATCTCTTAAAATATCAATGTATTTATTAAAAAGAGAAATTTGAGTCAATTTTTGATCTAAGATCTCATCTACAACCTTTAATTTATTATTAATATAATCAAGATCAAAATCAAACTTAAACTCATCAGCAATTTCTATTTTTTGCTCAAACTCACCAACACTAACAAAATAAGAAGTGTTTTTTACATTTTTAATCAAAAGCACATTAATATTAGGATCTCTTAACAAATTTTTATATTCACTTTTTTGGATTTTAAAAAACTGAATATAAATATTAGATTCTTTCAATTTGCTAATATAATCTAAAGAAAAATTTCCCCAAACAGAAATCAAATCCTTTTCATGCAATAAAGATTGTTTTATATCTTGAAATTCCTTAATCTCATTGCCTAGATTAATGATACTTTTTGCAATATCTAAAAAATTTCCATTAGAAGATTTTAAAGTCTTAACACCTCCATCTTCCTTAAGTAGCGAAAAAGCTTGTATTAAAATTCGCTGATTATCAATGCTCTTTTTTAAAGAATCTGAATTTTTATTGCAAGAATTAATATGAACTGCTCCAAAATCTCTTAAAACCTCTAATGATTCTTTTTTATATTTTGATAAAGTCAAAAGTAAAACTTTTTTCATTTTTACAATCATAAGCTTGTTCCTATTTTTTTTTAGTCAAACTAGACTTAGCAATTTTACCTCTCACAACAGCTGCAGTTTGCTGATCTCCAAGATATATATTAATTTTTTTTATATTAAACTTAGCTGTCGGTATCATAACTTTCTCAAATAAATTAACTCTCTGAGATGTTACTCGAAACTCCTTTAAAAGTAAATCAATCTGTTTTTTTAAAATTTTAAGTTCTACATCAATTTGAATCACATTTTTAAGAATTTCAATCCCCTTATCTACCCAATAAGGAGTAAAAAGTAGGTCATGCCTTATATTTTCATATTCAATAGAATTGAATACAGGGATTGCAACCCCTGCAATATTTAAAGATTTCTTGACCACTGTTTTTACTTGAATCCAACTCTCAAAAGGAAATTTTTCACTAAAAAGAGAAATCCAATTAGAAATATTATCCTTAAGTTTTTGTTGCTCAAGAATTTTAATTCTGTAAGAATTCTCAATTCTAATAATTTCCATATAAAGTTGTTGTTTCTTAAGCTGCAAAGTAGGTAAATATCTTTTAAACATCCTAAGCTCATCTTTTTGCTTCTTAAGATCATTTTTAGTCAATTTAATTTTAGACATAATCAATAGGCCTCTTTCTTAGGCCAATACTTTTCTATAAGATCTGTTTTTATTCCTGTTTCTTTTGGACTAAAACAACTAGCAAGAATGTCCCAACCCAAATCCAAAGCCTCTTCCAAAGGAATATTAACAGATAAATCCATCATCTTACTTTCAAACATATTGCTATACTTGAGTAATTTTTCATCCCACTTAGTCATACTAAACCCCATAGCCTTCTTTTCTACAGACTCCTTTGAAGATGCATAAAGCTTAATCATCGAATCCATTATAGTCCTGTGATCGTCTCTAGTTTTACCATTTACCATTTGTTTAAGTCTTGAAAGAGATCCAAAAGGTTCTATTCTGCCACCTTTTAAATAGTACTGACCTTCTGTAATATACCCAGTATTATCAGGAACAGGATGAGTAACATCATCACCTGGCATAGTTGTAACTGCAAGTATTGTAATCGATCCTGCACCTTCAAAATCAATCGCCTTCTCATAACGATATGCAAGCTGAGAATATAAATCTCCAGGATAACCTCTGTTAGAAGGCACTTGTTCCATCGTAATAGATATTTCTTTCATTGCATCAGCAAAATTTGTCATATCCGTAAGAAGAACTAAAACTTTTTTACCCTTAAGAGCAAATTTTTCAGCAACAGAAAGCGAAATATCAGGAACAGTTAAAGATTCAACAACAGAATCATTAGCGGTATGAACAAAAAAAATTGTTCTACTTAAAGCACCTCCTTTTTCTAAAGAATCTTTAAAAGTCAAATAATCATCATGCTTGAGCCCCATTCCACCAAGAATTATCAAATCAACCTCTGCTTGAAGCGCAATTCTTACAAGAAGCTCATTATAAGGTTCACCAGAAACCGAAAATATAGGTAATTTTTGAGATTCAACAAGAGTATTAAAAACATCTATCATTGGAAGACCTGTTCTTATCATATTTCTAGGAACAATTCGTTTTGCAGGATTGGCAGAAGGACCCCCAATTTCAATCAAACTATCATCAAGAAAAGGACCCCCATCCCTAGGATTTCCAGAACCATCAAAAATTCTGCCCAACAAATTATCAGAAAATGAAACTTGCATTGAATGCCCTAAAAATTTTATTTCATCTGAAGTGGAAACACCCCTTGTACCACCATAAACTTGAAGAGAGACTTTTTCTCTATCAAGTTTAATTACTTCAGCTAGAGAACTTGTGTCTTTTGCCTTCACAATAGCAAGCTCACCATACTTAATACCTTGAGCTTTAACAGTTATTACATTGCCTGCTATAGACTCTATTTTGCTGTAGACTCTTTTCATATATATATCTCTCCAACCCCCTAAATTACCTTTTTAGAGCTTACCAATTCACTCAAAGCATGCTCCAATTTATTAAACTTATATTCTTTAAAAGAAGAAAGATTCATATCTAAAAGATTTTGCCTTAATTCATTTATAAAATCTCTTGCTTGAAGCTTATCAGAAAACTCAAAATCAGATTTAAGAATGTTATAAACTATATCAAACATATAATTTTGACGCTCTGAATTAACAGCTGCATCAACAGAATCAAATGAATTTTGTTGTAAATAACACGAATCAAGCAGTTCAGATTTCAAATAAATTAAAAAATCCTCATTACTTATTCCCTCTTCACCAACAACTTTCATCATTTGATTGATTTCGTTACCCTTTACCAAAAAAGATCTTGCATATTCTGTCTTTTTAATGTCAATGACACCTTTATATTTGCTCCAAGATTCAAGAGGGCTAATAGCTGGAAATTTTCTAGCATCAGATCTTTCCCTTGTAAGCCCATGAAATGCTCCCACAACCTTTAAAGTTGCTTGAGTTACTGGCTCTTCAAAATTACCACCAGCGGGACTTACAGAACCACCAACTGTTACAGATCCAATGTCACCGCTATTAAGAACTACAATACCTGCTCTTTCATAAAATGAAGCAATAACAGATTCAAGATAAGCTGGAAAAGCCTCTTCACCAGGAATCTCCTCAAGTCGACCAGACATTTCCCTCATAGCTTGTGCCCATCTTGAAGTTGAATCTGCTAAAAGCAGGATATCAAGCCCCATCTGCCTATAATACTCACCAATAGTAATCGCAGTATAAACTGAGGCTTCTCGAGCCGCAACTGGCATTGAAGACGTGTTACAAATAATGCAAGTTCTATCCATTAAAGATTTACCGGTTTTTGGATCTATAAGTTCGGGAAATTCCTTAAGAGTTTCTACAACTTCTCCTGCTCTTTCACCACAAGCTGCAATAATCACCACATCAACATCAGCATTTCGACTTGTAACCTGCTGAAGAACTGTTTTTCCAGCTCCAAAAGGACCTGGGATACAAAAAGTTCCTCCTTTTGCAACCGGAAAAAATGTATCTATGATTCTAGTTTGAGTTATCATAGGCTCACTAGGAATAAGTCGTTCTTTATAATTAGTAATAGGGATTTTAACAGGCCAATGAAAAGACATAGTAATCTTATGGCGCATACCAGAATCATCTTCAATTACAGCAATTTGGTCATCAATCGAGTAATCCCCATCATTTGCGAGCTCTACAATTTTATAAGAATCTCTTTTATAAAATGGAACCATTATTTGATGATGAATGGTGCCTTCAACCACAAAACCCAAAAAATCTCCCGCAATAACACTGTCTCCAACTTTGGAAGTTTTTTTAAAATTCCATTTTTTATCTTTATTCAAGGATCTTAAATACACTCCCCTTTCTAAAAAGAATCCACATTTAATAGCTAGCTCAGGCAAAGGATTTTGAAGCCCATCATACACTTGAGTTAAAAGACCGGGCCCCAATTCAACTGTTAAGAGTTTATCTGTAAATTCAACCCCATCTCCAACCGATATCCCTTTTGTCAATTCAAAAACTTGTGCATCAACTTCATTGCCTCTAACACGAATTACTTCTGCTTTTAAATTTCGACCAGCGGTCTTTACAAATAAAACTTCATTCATAGAAACTGGGCCTTCTACCTCAATAGTAACTAAGTTACCATTTACTCCAACGACTTTTCCTTTTGTCTCCATTAAAATTCCTTTTCTAAACTTTTTTATTGGTTTTCTCAATCAAATTTTGGCAAATACTGTCAAAATTTTGAATACCCAACTTTTCTTTAAATAAATTATGTCTTAAAAATAACCTTAACTTTAAAAAATAAATTATTATTTTTTCAAAATCAAATTCATGCCCAACCTCAAGATTAGTCAAAAATTGCCACTTAAGAAGGTCAAGATCCAATTCTATTTCAAAAGAACTCTCTTTCAAACAAATATTTCTCAAAATAATTAAATAATAGCTCGAAAAATAAACAGATTCTAAATAAAAATCCTTAGACAACCCCAATTTTTCTGCCCTTAAAGCTGCAAGTGTATATCTGATTGTATCTTCAAAATCAAAAAAAAGATCAACAACTCTTGATTTACCCTTATCTACCTTGAATTCTAGTAACCCTTTTAAAAAATTGAAGTCTTTTTTGCTTAAAGAAATTTCGACATTATTCAAAAAATCCGAAACACTGTAATTTTTTGGAGATTTTAAATCAATATAAGGCAAAGAAGATAAAACATAATAATATGAATCCAACACAAAAGTCTCCTAAACCACTTTTACAACTTCCTTAAATCTTGGATTAAGATAATCAAAAAGAATGTCTGCAATAGTATCCACTGAAAAATCATAATACAAACCAATATTCTTTTTCTGAATCTTAAAACCTTTGTTTATACCTTTAAAAGGCTTAAGCTCTATTCCTTGCTCAAGCTTATTACCAAGTTTTAGCCTTAAAATATATTCTAAGCTAGAAAAATCAGATTCATTTAAATGAATAACTAATTTTTCCTCTTTAATCCAATAATCTGTTACTTTAATAATAAGCTCTGCTAAAAAATTATTATCACTAAAAGTTTCTACCACATTATCTCTTAAAGCATTTTCAAAAAGAGATTTAAGATTCTTTTCAACACCAATAATTAAATCTCTGATTGCCTGACGAGAAGCTTCAAGCGCATGAGATTTATAATCATTAACTTCGCTTTCTGATTTTGCTTTTAATACTCTAGCAGCTTCTTCTGCTTTAAAAACTATTTCTTCTGCCTCTTTTTTAGCTTTCAAGATAATATCATTAGATACTCTCTCAGCTTCTTCAAGCCCATCTTTTTTAATTTTATTTATCAGGTCCTTTACTTCAAACTGCATTAAAACTCCTTGTCATACAACATAAAAATAATAACTTAACACTTTTAGCAAACAAATCCTTAAAAAGTATACAATAAATTCTTAATATCAAAAAATTTATTACTACTAATAAAATAATAGCGCTTCTTAAGAGAATATATTAATTACTAAATTATTAGAAATAAGACAACCATTAAAAGAATTGCCCAATAATTTTATAAACATTGCCATCAAGCACTATATCAAGGTTTTTGCTTGGAAACTTATTTTTAATCCCTTTTCTAAAAATCTCAATACCCCTTCTATTTATCGTATCCCGAAATTCACCATCAACAAAATTTAAAGTTAATATCTCAATAATAATCAAATAACCTCGTCCAAACTTTGACCCATAACCTGATGTAAAAGTTGTTGTAACACTAAAAAGACCGTCTAATAGGCCATTTGCAGCTTTACCCCTAAAAGGCCTATTAGGATGAATATCGTAAAAATTACCAAATTCATCTTCAAGCACAAAATCAACATCAAGACAAATATGAAACAATACATTTTCAAATTCATCAAATTTTGCTATATTCACTTAAATCAAATCTCAACTATAGTTTTTCCAGCCCCTCCATCACTAGGATGAGCAAAATAATACTTCTTAACAAATTTTAATCCTTTTAACAAGTTGTGAACTTCCCTCATAAGACACCCTTCCCCTTTTCCATGAATAATCTCAAATTTACTAATGCCATTTAATATAATATTATCTATTTTCTTATTCAAAAAGTCTAGGGCATCAACAGATCTCATGCCCCTAATATCAACAGTAAGACTGAATAAATCTTCCTTATTATAATCAATTGAGAAGCTAAAATTTTTATTTACACCTTTTTTGTGCTCTTCAAAATCTTCCAAAGATAGTTTTGAACTAGAAACACTAACATTAAAAGCACCTACATTAACAGTAATCTTCTTTTTTGAAATCCCAACTATTTCTCCTTTTACATTAGAATCAATTACTCTAACTCTGTCTCCTACTTTAAAATCTACTGCCACATTTCTCTTATTACTAAGAGAATTTATTCTACTTGACTTGAAATCTATATTTTTTTCTAAATGTGCTATAAAAGTTTTATTCTTGGCAATACTAATATTTCCCTCTTTTATTTCTCTAACTAAATTTTCTAAAACTTTTCTTGAATTTCTTAAAAATTCATTCTGTTCATTTAAAAGCTCCATCTCAATACTTTTTTCTTTTAACAAAAGATTTTGATAAATATTTTCTACTTTTTTTTCTTGAAATTCTATTTGGATTAATTTTTTATTCATGTTTTCTTTAACTAAAAGCAGATCTTTTTCTTTCTCTATTAATTTTTCTAAAATTTTATTAATTTCTGTTTTTTGTGATAAATAAATTTCATTAGCACGAGCTAATATACTGTCGTCAATCAAAACTTTACTAGCAACATTAAACGCAAAACTTTCACCGGGAATGGAAAAAATCAAATTATAATCAGGTTGCATTGTCTTTAAATCCATACGCATCGAAGCATTAATAACACCCTCATTAGTATATGCAAAATATTTAAGAGCATTATAATGAGTCGATATTAAAACATAAGCATCAATAATAATCAAATGTTCAAGAATTGAAATAGCAAGCGCCTGACCTTGATCAATATCTGTTCCTGAACAAAATTCATCAAATATTACAAGGCTATTTTTTGTAGCATGTTTTAAAATATAAGAAATATTACTCATGTGGCTTGAAAAAGTTGAAAGAGAATTGGGAATTGATTGTTCATCGCCAATATCAATAAAAATATTGTCAAAAATTCTAAAAGTACTAGACTCACTAACAACAATAGGGATCCCAAATTGAAACATTGCACTAAGAAGTCCAACTGTCTTTAAAGTTACTGTTTTTCCACCAGCATTAGGACCAGTAATAATGATAACACGGTTCTCATCAGGAGTAAAAGTTATGGGCTTTGCATCCTTTAACAAAGGATGCTGCGCGCCCAAAATATTTAATACATTTGAAATCTCAGGAAATACTCCTTTAGTTTTGATTCCATAAATTGCTCGTGCTTTTAAAGAATCGTAATACAAAAAATTATCATAAAGATTAGCTAAAAGAACAATGTTGTTATGAACTTTACCAGATAAACTCTGTAAAATTTTCAAAATTATTCTTTTTTTTTCTAAATTCAAATAATTTAACCTATTGCTATCACTTACAACTTCATTCGGTTCAATATAAAATGTTTCACCTGAAGAAGAAACAGAAATAACATTTCCCTTGATTTTACCTTTAAAATTAGACTTAAGAGCAATAGTATATTTATTAGATTTATAATAAACAAAATTAGAAGCCAAATATTCTGAATTAAAGCTAATTATTCTTTTTATCTGTTTTTCAACTCGCCTATTTAAATTTTTGATTTCAAATTCAATCGAATCATATTCTTTAACAACGCCACTTTTTAATTCAAGAGAATCAATATCTATATAATCTTTCAATTCACTAAGCAAACTTTTTAACTCTGGACTTAAAAATAATAAATCAGATAAAATCTGAGTATTAATATGCTTAATATCACTGTTTTTATTCAAAAATAAATTTATTTTCAAAACCTCATCTAAAAACCCTACAATATCTCTCAAATTTTCAATAGAAACTCTTGAATTTTCTTTTGACAAGAATGAAATTGTATATTTCAAACTATTTATAAAAGAATTTGGATATCCTTTAAAGCTCTCGAAAAACATTCTAATGAGATTTACAAAGGAAAACATCTTCTCTAAACTTTCTCTTGTTTTTAATATTTTTTGATTATTTAGTAAATCAACAGTGTCTGGATTAGAAACGTATTTAGACACCAAAGATAAAATTTCATAAAAATCAATATTTCTTAAATATTTATCTTGCATAATTTTTATAATTTTTAAGCTCTGACAAAATTTTTAAATAACTTTCATACCTAAACCTAGAAATTCCATTGCCCAAAGAGCCTACAACAGAACAAAAAGGCTCACTTACGTGTAAGCAAGATTTATATTTACAAAAACTAGAAAAATTTTCAAACTCCTTAAAATAATGCTTAAGATCCTCAAGGGGCAATGTTTCAACTCCAAACTCCTTTATTCCGGGAGTATCAACTATTATCCCACTCTCAGAATGAAATGATATGGAATAAACAGTGGTGTGTTTTCCTCTAGAATACCTATGTGAAATTTCATTTACTGATTGAGAAGCTCTTGAATCAATCAAATTTATTAAAGAAGATTTACCAACTCCAGACTGACCAATAAAAGAAGTTCTTGAATTTTTTAAAACCTCTTTTACTTCTTTAATACCCTCAAAAGTTTTAACAGAGGTTTTTAAAACCTTATATCCTAGATTTTCATAAATTTCAGAAAACTCTTTAGCCCTTTGACTTATTCCTTTATCAATTTTATTAATCACAATAAAAGGAGTAATATTTTGCTCTTCTGCAACAACCAAAACTCTGTCAATAAAAAAATTCTTTATCTCAGGAAAATTAGCAGAATTTACAATCAAAACATTGTCAACATTAGAAACAATTGTCTGTCTAAGATCTGCCTTTTTGTTATAACGCCAAAGGATATTTTTTCTACTCACTCGCTTATCAATATATACCTTACGAAAACTATAAACATACCCTAAAACTATATCTCCTGGAACTAAAGGACTATACTCCTTATAGCCTGTTTCTAACACCTTACCTTTAAAAATTCCTTCATAAATCAATTTACTGCCAAGCTCTAAAATAGAATATATATTATTAACTCCCCAAATAACCTCAAATTCAAGATAATTCAAAATATCATTCCTTTAAAATGGAGATTATATTTTTTGCAAAAACTTTGATAAAAACCCAAATTTTCATTTTTAGTTAAATAAAACTCATCTTCAAAATCAACACCATTTTTATAATATTTACCTTTATATTCAGAAAAATTCATTAATCTAGTAAGACTTTGCACCACTAGTTCACGATTCTCATAAACAGGAATTTTTAAAAAATCTTCTATCATTCTCTTAAGATGCAAATAATGTGTACACCCAAGAAAAACAATCTCTCTACTAGTGCTTATAACTTCTGATTTTAAAGCTTCCAAACATCTAAGAGCATCTTGTCTATACTCTTTCCCATATTCAACAAAATTAACAAGCTCTCCAGCAGCTTTTACAATCAAATCTTTATGCACATTTTCCTGATCCTTAACAAATTGGCTATCAATAGTAGTATTTGTTGCAATCAAAAGAACTTTTTTTAAAGCAAGTTCTGGAACCAAACTCACTGCCGGCAAAGTGTAAATTACAGGAAAAACAAAATTTAATTTATTGTATACACTAACAGAAATTGTATTACAAGCCAAAATTAATGCGCTAACATTGTAGACTTTCTGAAGTCTATCAATTAAAAACAAAACTGCTTCTAAAAGATATTCTGGGCTTTTTTCTCCATAAGGAAAATTTTGATTATCAGCAACATAAACATATTGGTACCCTTCTATTTTTCTTTTAATATATTTAAAATAAGAAAGTCCCCCAATTCCTGAATCAAAAACAATTATTACTTCTTTGAAATTTTTCATTACAAAATAATAATTACCCCTAAAAGTTAAAGTATAAATATTAACAAAGTTAATTTCAAGAATTAAAATAATAAAAATTGTTAAATGGTTTCTTTTAAAAAAAGTTTTAAGCTATAATAAAATTGATTTAGAAATATATTAATAAGTATTTAGGGTGATAAATAAAATGTTTGCAAGTATTAAAGATATTTTAGAAAATCCAATTCCAAACAGCAATGTTACAATAAACGGCTGGATTAGAACCAAAAGAAGTAATGGTAAGATTGGATTTATAGAAATTAATGACGGCTCAACACTTAAAGGAATTCAAGCTGTAATAAACGAAGAAGAAAATCAATTTGATGAAAAGGATCTAAAAAAATTAACAACAGGGACAAGTATATCATTAACAGGCTTACTAGTGAAAAGCCCTGCAAAAGGACAAAATTACGAAATAAAAACAGATAATTTTGATATAATCGGAGAATCAAATCAAGAAACTTACCCGCTACAAAAAAAAAGACATACTTTTGAATTTTTAAGAGAAATTCCCCATTTAAGAATAAGAACCAACACATTTGGAGCTATTGCTAGGGTAAGAAATAAAATTTCATACAAAATTCATGAATATTTTCAAAAAAATGGTTTTTTTTATATTAATACACCAATAATCACATCAAATGATGGAGAAGGTGCTGGAGAAATGTTTAGAGTCTCCACACTAAAATTTAATACCCCAGCTAATGAATCCAACAATATTGATTTTAAAAACGATTTTTTTGGAAAAGAAGCTTTTCTCTCTGTCACCGGACAATTGCACGGAGAAGCATATGCAATGGCTTTAACTAAAATATATACATTCGGTCCAACATTTAGAGCAGAAAATTCCAACACTACACGTCACGCTTCAGAATTTTGGATGATAGAACCTGAAATGGCTTTTTACAAACTTGATGACAATATTAGACTAGCAGAAGATCTCTTGAAATATCTTTTAAGTTCAATCTTAAACGAATGCTCACAAGATATGGATTTTTTAGAAAACTACATTGAAAAAGGTTTAATTAAAAAGCTAGAAACCGTAATAAATTCAAATTTTGAGGTTATTACCTATACTAAAGCAATTGAAATTCTTGAAAGCTCAAAAAAAAATTTTGAAATAAAACCTTACTGGGGAATAGATCTGCAAACAGATCATGAGAGATACTTAACAGAAGAGACTTTCAAAAAACCAGTAGTAGTCATTGACTATCCAAAAAATTTTAAAGCATTTTATATGAAAATAAACAAAGACAACAAAACCGTTAAAGGAATGGACGTGCTTGTTCCAAGAATTGGAGAGATTATAGGAGGAAGTGAAAGAGAAGATGACTTACAAAAATTAGAAAATAGAATAAAAGAATTAAATCTAAACATTGAGCATCTAAACTGGTATCTTGATCTAAGAAGATTTGGATCTGCTCCTCATTCTGGCTTTGGACTTGGACTTGAAAGATTGGTGCAATATTCAACAGGAATATCTAATATAAGAGATTCAATACCATTCCCAAGAACTCCTAAAAATCTTTATTTTTAATCAAACTAAAGGAAAAGGAAATGATATTCTCAAAAATATATAAATTAATGCCACTTTTTCTTTTTGTAACGACATTATTTCCAATAAAAGATAAAGAATTAAGCAATAAATTAGAATTATTTTCAAATGTCGAAACAAGCATCAAAAAAAATCCTAAGACTTACAATAAAAATTCAAATTCTCAAAAAGAATCGATTTTTAAAAAAGATACAAATTCCAATATATACATACAAAAATCAAAAAAAATTAATTACCCTAACAAAAATTTAAGCAACAACACCAATCAAAAAAGTGCAAACAAGTCCGATAGACACTTCTTCTTTGCAACAAATAGTTATGTTAAAGTTTATCCTAGACACCAAAATGATACCTTTGAAGCCATAAAAAATACTAATAAATTCCCAGTTAAAACCGAAAAAACTCATGCACTAATAGGCCCAATATTAAAAGACAATCTGGGAATAATAATTAAAATGTTACAAACAAAAGGATACACCACAATAGAATATATAGAAAACAATAATTAAGATTTCTTTTTTGCCAAAAATTTTAAAACTTCACTAAGCTCATCATCTATATATTGAAAACTATTTTTATATTCATTTTCATGCAAACCTATTAACTCATGATTTCCATAATGAATCCAAGTATTTAATTCCTCTTGGTTAGAATATTTATTAACATAATAATCAGGAACATAATCTACAAAACCATGATTCTTATAATCATAAACTGCTATTCTAACATTTTTATTCTCTATACCCTTTTTTAAAACTTCTCCTCGCAAATAAACAATAGTACGACCTGTATCAAAAATATCATCAACAAATAACACTTTATCACCTGCTCTTAGATATTTTGGATCATAAGTCCATCCATCTATCATTATCTCTTTTTGCTCATTGAGAATATCATAAGATCTAGCAACAACAGCAGCATATAGAAGGGGTTTGTCTACTTTCACAAATTTAAAAAATTCACTAATAATATTGCCAAGATAGGCTCCCCCTCTTAAAGAGACATACATAATATCTGGAATAAATCCATCTTTATAAATTTTATAAGCAAGCTTAAAACCATTAATTCTTATCTCTTCATAAGAAACATATTTTTTCATAATTCAAACTTATCCCTTCTTAACAACAATAAATTTTATTTAATCAAAATGTTTTACTTGCAAGATAGTAACATAAATCTTTGTACAAAAGATACTATAACCTAAAATAAAGCGCAAAAAAGGGCTAAGATCAGCTCTTAACCCAAAAACAAAATTTACTAAAATGAAATATCAAAAGAATCGTTTCCTCTTAAAATTTTATAAGTATTTTTTCCAATCTCAAGAGCATCATAAAATTCTCTTAAATTAGAAACACTTTTTGAATTTACAGAAATAATTACATCTCCCGATTTCATCTTAATATTTGATGCTGAATTTTTATCAATATAATCGACAACAACACCTTTAATCCAATTTCTTAAATTCAGCTGAGTTTTAATTTCCTCAACTAATGGATACACCACAAAACCTGGAAGCATTTTTGAAGAAGAGAGTTCTTTGTCCTTAGGTCTAACAGCAAGAACAATATTAATATTTTTTTTAACACTGCCTCTTAAAATTTCCACATTTACTTTCTCACCAGCATAAAAATCACTGATGTATGATGTAACATCCTGGAAAATACTCATAGGAACCCCATTAACCTTCATAATAATATCCCCCGCTCTAAGCCCTGACTTAATAGCAGGCGAGCCTGGATAAAGAGAAGCAATAATCGCGGCTGAAACATCATCGCCTTTAGATCCCAAGCTTTTTAACACTTCAGAATCCCTTGTTTTTAAAGGGTAAAAAGAAATTCCAAGCCACGCTGATTCAATTTTCTTACCCTTAAGAAAAAAATCTACAGTACTTTTAATGTTGTTAACAGGAATTGCAAAACCTAACCCAATATTTCCACCAGAATTTGATGCTATCCAAGCATTAATCCCAATAACTTCGCCTTTTATGTTTACGAGAGGGCCACCCGAATTACCTCTATTGATTGCAGCATCAGTTTGAATAAATAAATTCCTTGATTGTAAATTAGGATTTGCAGAACGTTGCAATCCACTTACAATGCCTGCTGTAACTGTAAAACTAAATTGAAAAGGACTGCCTACAGCCATAACCCAATCGCCTATTTCAAGCTTATCACTATCTCCAAGATCAGCTACTTGAATAGTTGAATCCTCACTTTCAAAACTAATAAGAGCAATATCTTTTTTTTCATCCTTGCCAATTAACTTGGCTTTATGCTTTTTCTTATCATAAGATACAACTTCAAGTTCAATCGCCTTATCTACTACATGACTATTTGTAACCACATAAAATAATGATTTTTTTTTGGAATCTCTACCAATTATTACTCCAGATCCCGCCCAATTGCTTTTTCTCTCAGAATCAAATTCTGGCATATCAAAAAAGAAAAATGGAATAGGAAAACTCTGCTTAATTACCCCTGTTGCATGAACTTCTACAGATGATGGTAAAATTTTTTTGGAAACTTCTCTAAAAGAATCTTGTAAGGCCTGCACTGTATTGCCCTTTTCTTCTGCAAAGACAATGTTGCTTCTATTATAATCTAAATAATGCATTCCAATAAAAAACCCAATACTCAAAGCCAAAAAACTGAGAATAAATCCAGAAAAAAACTTTTTTTCCACTTTTATAACCTCCACATAATTACTTTATTTTATAAATAATATTTGATTAATTTAAAATTTAAACTTCACTTAAAATTAAAGGCAATCCATCTACAACTGCAACAGTATGTTCAAAATGTGCAGAATAACTTAGATCAGATGCAAAAACAGTCCAACCATCATTTTTTATTGAAACTTCATGCCCCCTTAAGTTTACCATAGGCTCAATAGCCAAAACCATACCCTCCTGAATTCTAATGTTTTTAAAAAACGGAGCATAATAATTGGGAACGCTTGGTTCTTCATGAAGTTGAAATCCAACACCATGACCTGTATATTCTCTAACTATTCCAAAGCCAAACGGTTTTATATATCCTTCTATTGCTTTTGATATATCTAAAATTCTATTCCCTACTTTCATCTCAGCAATACCTTTGTAAAGAGAGGCACTTGTGACTTCTAAAAGCTTTTCAATACTAGAATCCACACTTCCCACTTTAAAAGTTTTTGCCATATCGCTATAAAATCCATCAAGAATGACTCCACAATCAACACTAATAATATCCCCATAAGCTAGCTTTCTCTTGCCAGGAATACCGTGGATAACCTCTTCATTAACAGATGCACAAATAGTACCTTTAAACCCATGATACCCTTTAAAAGCGGGTTTAGCTCTATTTTTAATAATAAAATCATAAGCTATCAAATCAAGTTCCTTGGTGCTAATACCAGGAACAATATTTCTTTCGACTTCTAACAAAGTAAGTGCTAACAGTCTTGCTGAAGCTTTTATTTTTTCAATTTCATCTCTAGATTTTAATCTCAGTTTAGTCAAAATTTAAATTCCTTTCTCTAAGCGTATCTATCATATTTTTATAAAGCTTTCCTTCATCGGTTTCGTAAAAAGAATAAGAAGCCAAAATAGACTCTTTCCCTTTTTCCATTTCTCCCAAATAAAGATAATTAATTCCTTGTTTTAAGTGAATTTTTGATACAAACTCACGCTCATAATGAGTATTAGAATCTTTATCATAAAAACTACTAGGCAATAAAGATATTCCTTTATTAAAATATCTCTCTGCTTCCTTATAATCCTTTTCAAAAAAGCTTAAAACTCCAAGATTATAATTAACTCCAAACACATATTTTTGAAATTTATTGTCAAAAATTACTCTTTTTGAATTAACAAAATCTCTTTTAAGAAAATAATAATAAAATTTATAAAAATCATACCAATATTGTTTGTTTTCAGAAAAATTATAAATTTTAAAAAATAAATCTAAATCCTTTAAATCCGAATAAAGCAACAAATTCCAAGCCAAAAACTGAGCAATATTAGAATCGTACTCTGTCTTGTAAAATAATCGCCACAAATAAGATTTCTTTGCTTCATACTCAGCGTTTGAATAATTTAACGCAAAATAAATTTTAAAAAATAAAGGATCTTCTTTGTAATTAGCTATAATTTCATTAGCTTTAACATAATTTTTAATTCTAAAATATATATTTGCCAAATAATAACTTATCGCCTTATTGTCTTTAAACACTTCATTAGCCTTATTTAAATAAGAAATTGCTCTTTTAGGGTCATTCTCATTATTAGCTATAAGTGCAAGATTTAAATAAACAAGAACATTGTAATCAGGGAATTTTGTATAAAGTTTTAAATATTCATTCTTAGCATTTTTAATATCCCCTTTCCTAAAATAAGCATCAGCAAGTAAAAAAAGCAAAGTGGGATCATCTTTATTTTCAATGAACTTAAGATTGGAAATTGTAAAATCCAAATCATTAAGATTGTATGAAATATATGCAAGCTCTTTGGAAAAATCTTTGTCCTCTTTAATTTTAAAAAGTATACGCTTAGCAGCATCTATGTTTTTTTTCTCTATATATAAAAGCATTGCATTTACTAAAAACGCATTATTTTTAAGATTTAAACCTATCTCTTCAAAAACACGGGCATCCTTTTCTCTATAGATTTTATCAATAAATTTGTTAAAATTTAAAACCTTATTATCTGCACTTAAATTTTTAATAAAAACTTCATCATAAAGGCCCCGATAATCTTCACGATTTACAAGATACTGATTTGCAATTCTATAAGCATCTTTTAAAGACCCAATTTTAAGCTTAGAATAAACTTCCAAAGCTCTTAGCTTCAAATTACCTGGCAAAACTTTAACACTAAGATTTACTATATCCCCCATAAGACGATAGTCTTTTGTATTTAAAGCCCAGACCTTAGCTCTTTTAATAAGAGCCAACCACTTAAATTCAGTATTAGCATAATATGATGAAAACTTTATTGCTTTTTTTGCATCAGCAAATTTTTTTTTCTCAAGATAAGAATCAATTTCTATAATCAGCTTGCTAAAATCTTTCTTGCCTTTTAAAAAATACAAAATGTTGGGATTAAAATAGAAATAAAAAACACCTAAAGAAACCGATAATAAAAATAATACAACGGTCAATAAAGTTTTACTTTTTTTCAATACAATTCTCCATATTTTTCAATAAAGCATCAAGTATGCCATTTATAAACTTATAAGAGTTTTTACTGCCATATTTCTTGGCAATCAAAATAGCCTCATCAATTACAGCACGTTTTGAATTTCCAAAATTCTGGAACTTCATAGAATAAACACTCATTCTAAGTATTGCAAGATCAACCTTATCCATGCGATCCAAAGACCAATTCCAAGAAATATCCCTAATCAAGCTATCAATATGTTCTAAATTATTAAAAGTACCATTTACTAAAGAAGAATAAAACGATTTAATAGATTCATTTTCTATCTCTAATACTCTGTCTTCAATATTAAAAATATCAAAAATATCATCCATTGCATTTTGATTAATATCAATACTATAAATCTTTTGAAAAGCCAAAACTCTAACTTCATGCATTAAATCCATACCAAAACTATACAAATAAAAACATGCCTTATTTTAGACTAGAATCCAAAATTTGTATATTTGCGGACTTATTAAGTTTAGCATACATATCCTGCTGCACTTGAACAACAATTTGCTGTTGCTGAAAATTAACCATATTATTCCTTATTGCATCTTTTACAATTAAATCTGTAGTAGGCGACACTTTATCATTCAAACCTAAAAATCTCTGAGCATATTTTTCTGTAATTTTAATAATATGAAATCCTTCCTTTGAAGCAATAGGTGAAGATATATCACCCTTATTAAAATTAAAAACCTCTTTCATAAAATCAGCTCCAAGAAGATTTTGAGCATTTTGATCACCCCTTGACAAAAAACCAAGATCGCCATTTTTGGCTTTAGAAGACTCATCATTTGAATATTTTCTTACAGCTTCTTCAAAAGTAATTTTTTTTGATCTTATTTGGCTTAAAATATTTTTTGCTTGATCTAAAATATCTGATCTTTTTTTATCCTTAGTAGAAAAAAATACATGACTAACCCTTGAAATGTCGGGATTTACAAACTTGGTTTTATTAGCTTCATAGTACTCAATAATTTCTTTCTCACTAGGAGTTTTAATTTCAGAAAACTTGGGCTGAGCTTGCTTTAAAACAAGCTTTTGAGAAGACAAAGATCTTTTCATTGAAGACAAAAGCTCTCCCCAATTTGTACCTTGTTTTTCTATCATCTGCTTGATTTGCTCATCAGTAAAATTTAAAAGTCCAAATTGAGCCCTAATTGTTTGCATAACCTCATCATCTGAAATCTTAATTCCTTGTTGCAAAGCCTCTTGGCTGAAAAGAACATCTGCTATTAAAACCTGCAAAACTTGCTTTTTCTCAGCAACAGTCAAATCTCTGCCCTGAGTCTTTTTAAATATATCGACCTTAGAATCAAAACCGGTTTTAGTAATAATTTCATTTTTATATAAATTAATAATAGCAACAGGAGTATTCTGAGCAAAAGAGTTAATCCCCATAGTTCCCAATATTATCAAAAATAAAAACCTCTTCATAGCATAACCTCTTATTAAAGAATCACTTACCCACTAATTTAACAAAATTTTACATTTAAATCTAGTTAATAAAACATTTTCATCTATACAAAAAACTAGAAATTCCTTGTCCACCGCCGACACAAGCAGATACTATCCCCTTCGTCTTATTTTGCATTTTCATAGAACGAGAAAGCGTTAATAAAATTCTTGAACCACTAACTGCAAATGGATGTCCCAAAGCAATAGATCCACCATTTACATTAATAATATCACTAGTTATATTATATCTTTTAAATAAAGCCTTTTCAATGCTTAATGCTTGAACCGCAAATGCTTCATTCACCTCAATCAAGTCTATTTCACTGGGGTTTAAGCTCAATTTATTAATAATACCTTCAATAGCTATATAAGCTCCAAAACCCATATAAAGCGGATCAAGTCCTATGCTTTTAAATCCCCCAATATAAGCCAATGGTTTTATTCCTAAGCTTTTTACTTTTTCTTCACTTGCTAAAATTAAAAAACAGGCCCCATCATTTAAACTAGAAGAATTTCCAGCAGTTACTGTCCCTGATTCTTTGAAAACAGGATTAAGGGATGCCAGCTTATTCAAAGTTAAATTATCTCTTACTTCCTCATCAATCGAAACAACCCTACTAGAATTGGTCTTTTTATCAAAAATAGTTAAAGGATAAATTTCATCTTCAAAATACCCAAGCTCTCTTGCTTTTAATGCCTTTACATGAGAATTATATGCAAATTCATCTTGCATATCCCTTGTTATTCCATATTTTTCTGAAAGATTTTCTGCTGTAAGTCCCATAGAAATAAAATTTAAAGAATCTACTAAAGCATCTTTTTGGATTGAATCCTCAAGCCTAAGATCACCAAATCTAAGACCATCAAACCTAATCTTTCTTGGCAATAAATAAGGGGAATTGGTTAAATCTTCCACTCCTCCAGCTAAAACAATATCATTGTCTCCAAGAACAATAGAATTAAATGCAATCTCCAAAGCTTTAAGACCAGAACCACAAACTTTATTAACACTAAATGCGGGCACAGCATCACCCAAACTAGACTTTAAAGCAATTTGTCTGGCAATATTTTGACCAAGTCCTGCAGATATTACATTCCCAATGATGACCTCATCTACTTTGCACAACTTATTTCTCCCAAGTAAAGCTTTAACAACTTTTGAAGATTCATCAATAATATCTAGGCCCTTAAAAGAACCCCCAAACTTGGTGATAGGCGTTCTAAGCCCATCAACAATAACTACCTTTTTTTTCATAATAACAACTACTCCTAAAGTCTTAGCTAACCTCCTTGAATTATACAATACAATAGCCCAGCATAAAAACTAAATTTATTCAATAAAAAATAAACTATTTGACCTGAATTGCTTAATAAACAGACTAAAGTGTTATAATTTAAGTTGAAATGCACTTTAAAAAAATACTTTTAATAATATTTATAATTTCCACTTTAAACGCTTATTCTTATAATCACGCAATTCAATACAAAAATGAGGGTGTTGATAAATATTATTTTGAAATACTAAATGATGGATTTGGATTTTCATTAAGCGATTTTTTTGATGATTTGAGAAGTGGTTCTCTAATTTTCACCTATGCTTCAAAATACAATTTTATAATAAATCTAGAAGCACACATGTTAACTTATAGAGGTTATAAAGACTCACTTGAATCCTTAATCAGTAGAGCAGACTTAATTGAAATAGGTTTTATGTACTACTTTCCAATCTTATTGCTAATAAATGGAAAAAATTTTGGGGAAATAGACTTAGGAATTGGTATTAAAAATTTGTTATTTGGAAACTGGGGGGGATACTTAACGCAAAAACTAATCCACCTCTTATTAAACCAACATCGACCAATTCCAAGTAGAAAAAGTTATGACAGCTATAATTACAGAGGATTTTTAAGTTTTGCACTAAATTACTCTTTTATGAATTTTTTAAATTTAGAAAATTATATAGAATTATCTTATTTAGCAGACTACTTTATTAAAAACAGTATCGGAATTACCTTGAAAAACGAAAATATTGGATTTGATTTAAAGCTTTATGCCCAAACTCAAAATCAAATTGAAAGCCTTAAAACATATTCAAAAATACAAGAAGCAGAAACAGGAATTGGAATAAACTACCGTCTTTACTCTAAAAATTTTTTCATAACAAATAATTTAAACATTAAAAATTTTTCACCCAAAGAAAATTTTTTAAGCGTTGGGGGATTTGGAATAATTATTACACCTGGGAAATACATAGAAATGCCAAAATCAAAAAATGAACTTAATATTATAAGTAATAACTTTTACTTTGGATTTGATATTATGATCCCATTTAAAATAAGAAATTCAATATTTTATAAAATAAATGAAAACCTTAAATATTACTTTTCAATATCAACAAATTATTACACTAATTACAATGAAACTAATAGTTTTACAAATCGATTATCGTCAGGTATTATGTATGAACTTTTTCCTCAAAAAACATTCAATCCTTATATAATTTCGGGACTATTTTTTGCCTATAATCAAAATAACCAAGACATTAAAAACATCTTCAGACCAATCCGAATAAAAAACGTTTTTCAAACCGGCATTGAAAATGAATTGGGACTTTTGTTCGAAATGCTAAAATACCACAACACCAAGTATATTTTCAAAATATACTCAAAAGTTAATTATGTTCCTCTAGCCTATAATCTAGATAAAAAACAATTAGAAAAACATTCTATTAACTTTAATTATTTAGGAATTGGAATAGTCATTAAATAATAACATTTTAATATTGATGATCTTTGTTAACAAACTTAGTAATGTGGGGTAAAAACAATATATCTGCTCTACCTGTAGGCCCATTTCTATGTTTTGCTACAATCACCTTAGTTTCTATTGGCTCTATCTCAGCAGAAGATTCAAATTTAAAATCTTTATCCCTATGAAGTAAAATTACAATATCAGCATCTTGCTCTAATGCACCCGATTCCCTTAGACTAGCAAGATTAGGTTCACGCCCTTCTGTATCTCTTGTAAGCTGAGACAGTGCAACAATAGGAATTTCAAGTTCTCTAGCAAGCTCTTTAAGAGATTTACTAATAGACGCAACTTGTTCATGTCTTGGAAGATTTTTTGTTTCAAAAGAAATAAGGCTGATATAATCAACAAATATTATATCTATACTATAAAATCGTTTAAGCTTCCTAGCTTGAGTTGCTAAAGTTAGCAAACTAATATTAGGTGTATCTTCAATATAAAGCTCAGAATCACTAATTTCATTTACAATATCGTTTAATAATTTTATCTCTTGTCCAGATAAAATGCTATTTTGAACTTTAAAGCTATCAATACAAGACTGAGACGATATTATTCTTTTTATTAAAGCATCCGCTGTCATTTCAAGAGAAAAAAATCCTACTTTTTTCTTTCCTTCTTTCCTCAATGCTATAGCAGATGCAATATTTAAGGCAAACGCTGTTTTACCAATACTAGGACGAGCACCAACGATAATAAAATCACTATTTCTAAACCCCCCAATAAGAGAGTCAACTTTTCTAAAACCACTTGGAATGCCAAAATTTGCTTCCTTTTTCTTCATGCTACGTTCATATATCTCGTTATGAACACGTTCTGCAATAATTTTAGCATGATAAAGGTTTTTACTAGAATAATCTAATTCAATTGAAAGAATCTTTTGTTGAGACTCTTCAACAACCTCATTAATAGTTTTTGTTGAATCATTTATATAGTCATTAAGCTCTTTAGAAACATTTAAAATACTTCTACGAACACTTTGCTCTTTTACAATTTTCGCATAAACATTTATAGTTCTATCTGTTGGCAAATATACTGAAAGTGAATCTAAATAATCTGGCAAATTAATTAAATCTTTTTTAACCAAAAGTTGTGTTTTGGAAACATGCTTAGATACTTCTTCAAAAACAGTAATAGGATCAATATTTTCCCTTTTTTCATAAAGCGAAACCATTGCTTTAAAAATCAACTTGTGGGTCTCATTATAAAAATCATCAGCTCTTACATGAAAAGCAATTTGCTCTAATTTATCTGAATTATAAAATATACTAGAAATTACGGCTTTTTCTGCACCATCATTAAAAAGAAGTGCAGAATTTGAAAAAGCTGCTAAAGCCACAAACTACACCTCTTCTCTTCCAGCTTCCTCATCCACTTTATTCGACTTTTTATTTAAAGACTTTTTACCCTCTTGCTTTTCTTCTTTTTTTATTTCCACTTTAACAATAGAATTAATACCTTCATAAAGCTTAATTGTTACATCGTAAGTTCCAAAAGCCTTTAAAGTTCCATGATGTATATCTATTTTTCTTCTCTCTATATCAAAACCAAGTTTAAAAAGCTCATCGGCAATATTTAAACTGTTAATGCTATGAAATAATTTGCCAGAATCATTAGATTTCATAAAAAATTCTAATTTAACAAGATCAAGCTTAGATTTAAGATCATTGGCAATTTGTTTTTTTGTTTCTTGCTTTTTCAATATTGATCTTCTTTTTTGATTAAAAATCTCAATATTGTGTTTATTTGAAAAAACTGCAAAGCCTTTAGGTAACAAATAATTTCTTGCAAACCCATCTTTTACCTCTACAGTATCACCTTCTCTCCCAAGATTAATAAAATCTTCCTTTAAGATCACTTTCATCATTACCCCTAAATAACTATTTTTTTACAAAAGGCAGCAAAGCCATATATCTTGCCCGTTTAACTTCTAATGCCAAGCGCCTTTGATGCTTAGCAGAAGTTCCAGTAATCCTTCTAGGCAAAATTTTACCTTGCTCTGTAATAAACTTTTTAAGAAAATCAAAATCCTTATAATCAGGATGTTTGCCAGAATCACAAAATCTACATGACTTTCTCTTAAAAAATCTGAAATTTGAATTTTTTTTAAAACCGTCTTGCTGATTTTCGAATCTTGAATCTCTTTGATTTACATCTCTATCTTTATACATAACATTTAAACTCCATTAAAAAGGTATATCTTCGCTAAACTTATCATCAACAATATCAATATCCTTAATTGCATCTTCTCTTTTGTTATTTGCTAAGCTATCAACATCTGAATCCTGCATTTGAAGAGTATTAGAACCTGAACTAAACATTTGCAAGTTATCCACAAATATATTCACCTTACTTCTCTTATCACCTGTATTCTTATCTTGCCAACTTTCGTACTTAAGAGATCCACTTACCACAACTTGCTTCCCCTTTTTCAAATAATCATTGAGACTCTCGGCCCTTTTTGAAAAAATAACACAATCAAAATATTGTGGATAATCAATCCATTCATCATTTTTTTTCAGCCTTCTATTATTAGCTAAAGAAAACCTAAGAACAGCCATACCACTTTCTGTATAAAAAAGCTCAGAATCTCTTGTAAGCCTACCAGATAATACTAATGAATTAATATCAGCCATTTAAAAACCTCTTATTTTTCCTGTACATCTATGCTTTCAGAAACTATTGGCGTTTCCACCTTAGGGACAGCTCTAAGATTGTCTTTATCAATATTGTCTCTAAACTCTCTAAAACTTCTTCTTTTGATTTTTTTAGTATTAATCTTTCTAACTATTTTGACCAAAATCATATGCCTAAGCAAGTTTTTAATCAACTTAAGCCTTGATTCAAGCTCTTTCAAATTATTACCTTCCATGCTAAATTCTATTATTTCATAACGACCCCTAGCCTGCTTTTTGATGGGATATTCTAAGGCTCTTTCTCCAATAGAATTACTAACAATATTAGTTGCACCAAACGATTCTAAGCACTTTTTAACCTCTTCCAAGGAACCCTTATACTCAATCTCCTCACTTTTAAACAAAAAACACGCCTCATATCTTTTAATCATTATTAAAACTCCTTATGGTCTATCGTATTGCAAAACATGCAACAAAGGCTACTTAGTTAGTATATAAAAGAGATTAATTTTTTTCAACAATAAAAACTGATTTTAATAAATTAAAAAGATAGTAAAAACATTAATCTTAGATCTTAATCTTCTTCTAATTCACTAAGCTTATAAGTTTTTCCTGATTTACCTTGTTTCTCAAGCTTTTTATCTTCTTTCATTTCAATATAAGTCTTAAAACCTTTTTTCACATTATCAACTGCAACCATAACACTAGCTTCAAAAAGACTCTTTGGAGAATAGGTATCAATAGCTCTTTTAATATAGTGCACATTAGATCCATAAAAAAGCTGCACCTTACTATTAACAAGCCCTACCTTAAGAGCTCCAGCCTCTTTAAGTAAATCATTGTCAATAAGTTCAGTATTAACCACATCTACATGCAATCTTGTAGAACAAACATCAAGCTTTGTAATATTATCAAATCCACCAAGGCCTTGAATCAAAAGATGAGCAATTCCAAGACTCTCCAGTTTGCCTTCTTGACCTTCTAAAAATGGATCGTCTGCAATAAATATCTGAAAATCAAAATATCTATAAAGCCAACTAAAAGTAAAATAATAAAGAGTAAAAAAGATTAACCCTAAAGGCACTGCACTAATCCAATTGGTCTTAGAATTCCCTTGAAGCATTCCAAACATAAAAAAATCCAAAAACCCAGTAGAAAAAGTATTACCAATCGTAACATCAAAAAAATTAGCAAGCAACAATGCAAATCCTGAATAAATAGCATGAACAAAATAAAGCAAAGGTGCTGTAAAAATAAACAAAAACTCCAAAGGTTCAGTTATTCCTGTCAAAAAAGCCGTCAAAGCTCCAGAAAAAAGAAGCGCTGCAACCTTACTTTTATCTTCATGAATAATACCCTTGTAAACTCCCAATGCTGCTCCAGGTAATCCAAACATAATAGAAAGATAAAATCCACTACTAATCTTAGCAAAGCCTGATGAAAATTTGTCAAGTGATGGATCTAACAACTGAGCATAAAATATATTCTTAAGACCCCTAACAGTATTGCCATTAATTGTCTCAACCCCTCCTAATGAAGTAAACTCAAAAGGGAAAGATAAAATAGAATGTAATCCCAAAGGCAATAACAGCCTATTTAAAAAGCCATAAAGAAAACTACCAAAATATTCAAATTTAAAAACAAAAATACCTAAAGATGCGATTAACTTATCGCATCTTGACCAAATCAAACAAAAAAATATAGCCAAAATAACACAAAAAGGCATAATTATTATTATAGGCGCAAAGTGGCACTCTGAGAAAAAAATAAAAGGTTTTGGCAACTTCATATTATAAAATTTATTATGCAAATATCCAACTACAAGTCCTACCGCCAAAGAACCTGCAATGCCGGTATTTAGAGTTTGAACACCAAGAAAATTTATGCGCCCTACAGAAGACATTGCCTCTGCTTCAACAAGTCCCGAGAAAGCCTCAATAAAATAACTTTCAGTAATATTAAATGTTAAATAGCCAATAAGACCTCCTAAAGCAGCTGTCCCTTGCCCCATTCTTGCAACTCCAATAGAAATCCCAATAGAAAAAATTAAAGGCATATTGAGAAGAATAGCATTGCCTATAGCCTTCATTAAACCTAAAACATCTTGAAAAAAAATTTTATCAACATAGGCAAAATTAGAAGAATTTGAAAATGCAGAACCAATACCAATCAACAAACATGAAACTGGTAAAATAGAAATAGGCACTCTTAGTGCTTTAGAAAATTTTTGCAAATTTGTAAAGTTAATTATTTTAATAAAATTATTAATCATGCTAAGCCTCTCCAATGCTAATTTCAGCAAACACTATTTATTATAAAGCTTTTTTTACAAAAAAAAAGCTTTGCTTGTAAAATAAGCCAAATAATAAGATTAAATAAAATTTTTTTATATTGAGAAAAAATTACAATTAAAGTAATGTATTATATATTTTTTATAAACAAATGATCAAAAAGGGGAAAAGTTGTGCATACAAAAAACAAACTTAAAAATTACTCATTAAGCAATATTAATACAAGCAAAATACCAAAAAATGAACTTTTTAGCTCCATGTCGCATCTTTTTGGAACTATTTTGTCTATAATTGGAACCACAATTCTTGTTACGGTATCTGCTCTTAAGAAAAAAGATTTACATATGCTTGTATTCTTTATTTACGGATTTTCAATGACTCTATTATATGTGATGAGTACTCTTTACCATATTTTTCCCAAAGGAAGCAAGATAAAAAAAATATTTCGAAAATTTGATCATATCTCAATATTTATTTTAATAGCAGGAACATACACCCCCGCATGTGCAATACTCATGCCAAACAAATCGGGACTAATAATTTTATGTATAGTATGGAGTTTAGCTATCATTGGAATCATCTTCAAAGCAATATTTACAAATAGCCCTGGGTGGTTTAATGGATCTATATTTATAATAATGGGTTGGATCATCCTTTTAAAAATTAAGCCAATTTACAGAGCCCTTAACGGAAAAGGATTTTTTTGGCTAGTTTTTGGAGGAATTGTGTATACAATAGGCGGAATAGTATACATGTTAAGTAAAAAATTCAACCCAATAATCAACATGAAAATGCATGATGTATTTCATATATTAATAATAATTGCATCAGTATCTCACTTTTGGCTTATGCTAAAATACATTTCTAATTTTAATTAAATATATGTAAAAGACCTTTCAAATCGTTAAAAAGGCCTAAGCCAAAAAGAAACAACGCTAAAAAAATACCAAAACTATAAAAAGAATAAATGGTTTTGGCCTTAAATCTTTTTCCACGTAAAAGTTCAACAAGGCTAATAAAAATTTGTCCTCCGTCAAAAACAGGTATTACAATGAAAAACAAATTCATACCAGCAAGAATTAAGCTTAAGACAGAAATACTATTAATCCAATACAATAACCCCAAAGAATATGATGAGGAGAGAAGACCTACAATCCCAACAGGACCTGACACACTCTTAGAAGTATTTAAAAAATTTGTTATCAATAAAAAAATAGAATATAAAATATCTTGCAAAGTATTAACAATCTTAAAAAAAGAATTTTTAACAGCACTTGAAATATTTTCTACTTTAACTATCCTTTTTAAAGGTGGCAAAAAATATACACCAATCATTTTATTTTTATCCTGAAATACTAATTTTGAAGAAAAAACTTCTCCATTTCTAGAAAATTTAATCTCCACAACATCAGAATTTAAATTCTCAATCAAATAATCTAAATCTCTTTTATTTTTCAAAAAAATATTATCAATACTAATTATTTTGTCACCCGATTTCATTCCTGCAACCTTAGCAGGTGAATTTAAAACTACATCCGCTACAACAAGATCAACCCAAGGACCAATTTCTTTTAAAAAATCTTGTAAACTAACATCCTCTTTAAAAGTAATATTTTCATTTTCCCTTAAAACATCAAATGTAATTGTGGATTTCTCCTCAAAAATAACTTTTCTCAAATCAGAAAAATATTCAATTTTTTTATTATTAACCCTTAATATAACATCACCATCTCTAAATTTATCTTTTAAAAAAGAATTTTCATTTAAAACATTAATCTTTGCAGAATGATCAAAATATATAACACCAATCATACTTATAAAAATGAAAACAATAAATGAAAAAATCAAATTAAATAAGGGCCCTGCAAAATATATTAAAATCTTTTTAAAATGTGAAATTCCAAATAAAGAATCTTTATCTGCTTCTAATTCTTTATCTGCCTTAAGCTCTTTTTCTAAGTGATCAAATCCCTTAAGCTTGCAATAGCCTCCTAAAAGGATCGGAGAAAGTCTATACTCAGTATTATTGATTTTAAACTTTAATATGCTAGGACCTATGCCCACAGAAAAAACTTCAACCTTAACTTTAAAAAGCTTAGCAAACAAAAAATGTCCTAGCTCATGAATAAATATTATAAAACTAAGAGCCAGTACACTAAAAAGAATATACATAATTCCCTCCAAAAATCACTAAGATAAGTATAAATAAAATATAGGACCTGTAAAAAGAAAAGAGTCAATAGAATCAAGAGCTCCACCTCTACCAGGAATGATTTTCCCAGAATCTTTTACTCCTGCACTTCGTTTTAATCCAGATTCAAATAAATCACCAATAATGGTAAAAACCCCAATCAAAATGCCAAAAATAATAGATTCTCCATAGCTTAAATTTATTAATCTAAAAACTACCGCAAATATAGCCGTAAACACAGAAAACAAAATGCCTCCAAAAAAGCCCATTAATGTTTTATTTGGACTAATAATAGTAGGACGATAGCTATTTTTCCCTAAAAAATAACCAAAAAGATATGCAAAAGTATCGTTTCCACTTACCATAGAAAAAAGTATTAACATTAAAAATGGAGCCTTGGGCAAAATTGTAATAGAAACTATAAAAGACATTAGCACCCCAGGATATATAAGTATAAAAAGTATTGATGTTACTTGAGACAAAAAATGTACAATCTCATGTTCTTTAATAAATACCAAATTAACAATCCAATTGCTAAACACTAATGCTATAACCAAGTAATATACCACATTCATGCCTAAATAAAAAACATTAAAATGGACATATGTTAAAATTGGAGGAACAAGCCCTAAAAAAAAAGATAATATACCCGATAGTCCTGACGATTTAAATTTTAATAAATCATTAACTTCTTTTGCCGCAAAACCACTAAATATAAAAATCAAAATATTAAGAAGTAAATAATTTTTAAAATCTAAAAATATTAAAAACAAAATCAAAGGGACAAAAAATATGAATGTTCCCAATCTTGCAAAAAAAGCGAATTTCTTAACCTTGCTCAACAAATTATCTCCCAAAATTTCTTCTTCTAAGTTGGAAACATTCCAAATCCTTGCTATACCTATTGTCATAATATTCGGGCCACAAAACATTTGAAAAAATCAATTCGGAATAAGCAATCCTCCATAAGAAAAAATTACTTATTCTAACATTTCCACCCGTGCGTATTAAAAGATCAAGATTAGGAAGTTCTGGATTGTCTAAAAAATGAAAAAAAGTATTCTCATCTAAAGATTTTAAGTCAAAATCACTTGAAACAAATTTTCTAATAGCTCTAAGTATTTCATTTCGCCCCCCATAATTGATTGCTAAATTTAAAACAAGGTTGTTAAAATTTTTAGAAAAACTAACAGAATCTTTTATTGAGCTTTTTACTTCTTCATTTAAAGGCTCAACATCCCCTGAAACTATTATTTTTATTCCATTTTCCTTGTAAAAATCAAATTCAGCCTTCAAATACCTAGCAATTAAAAACATTAACTTTTCTATCTCACAATCATCCCTTTTCCAATTCTCAGTAGAAAATACATAAAAGGATAAATATTCGATACCTACGCTTAGAGAATACTTAACTATCTCTTTTGCTCTTTTAAGACCTTCTTCATAACCCTCTAAAGAGGATACCCCCTTACTTAAAGCCCATCTTCTATTGCCATCCATAATGATTCCAACATGACTTGGAAGAGAACTTTTACTCATAACTTTAAATTTCCATTATTTCTTGAATTTTAGATTCTAAAATAGTATCTATCCTTTTAATATAAATATCTGTAGATTTCTGGATATCATCTAAAATTCTTTTTAAATTGTCCTCTGTAATTTCTGACTCTTTTCCCTGTTTTTTAACCTTATTATTTAAATCCTGTCGTATATTTCTAGTTGAAATTTTATGTTCTTCTGCTATTTTTTTAGCCTGTTTTACAATATCTTGTCGCCTTTCACTAGTTAGCGCTGGTACCTTAATTCTAATAACCGAACCATCACTTGAAGGATTCATGGAAAGATCAGAACTAAGTATAGCTTGTTCTATCTTATTTAAAATGCTTTTATCCCAAGGTTGGATAACAACAAGCCTTGCTTCAGGAATTCTAATGCTTGACACTTGAGTTATAGGTGTTCTTTGGCCATGGTATTGAATAAAAATTTTATCAAAAATATTGCTACTAACCCTACCTGTTCTTAACGTTTTATATTCATTATCAAGCGATAAAAGAACTTTACTCATCTTTTCATCTAGAAAAGCCTTATAATCTTCCATACAAACTCCTACTTGCTGATTAAAAGCAATACATAAATTAATCTATCCTATTCTTAAATACTTAAACTCAACTATTTCTATTGTGCTTGAAATTACCTTTGAAACTTCTTCTAACATTTCCCTAACAGTGATTTTATCATTTTTTACAAAACTTTGCTCTAGAAGAGAAATTTCAGCAAGATGCTTTTTGATTTTTCCTGCAACTATACCTTTGACTATACTTTCTGACTTGCCACTCAATTCTAATTGTTTGGCAAATATCTCTTCTTGCTCTTTAATATAGTTTTGACAAACATCATCATTTCTCAAATAAATAGGAGCAAACGCAGCCACATGTAAAGCTACATCCATAGCAAAATTTTGAAACATTTCATCCTCAGTTTTAGAAAAATCATCTACTCTTAATTTGACCAAAACACCTATCTTAGATTGTTCACCGTGTAAATAAATTTTTACAAATTCATTAGATTGAATCTCAGTAATAAAAATTTTTTTAACTTGAAGATTTTCTTTTATAGTAGCTGCTAAATTTTTAAGCTCTGACTCTTGAGAAGTTGTTAAAGAATTTCTTCCACTCTCTACCAATTCTTTTATTAAAGAATTGCCCAAATCAACAAAATTATGATTTAAAGCAACAAAGTCTGTTTCACATGAAACAAGCAAAAGCCCAGCATGAATATTATTAGAATATGAGAATACTCTGCCTTCTTTTGCATCTCGGTCAAGTCTTTTCTCAGCAGAAGCAATTCCCATTTCTCTAAGCTTTTTTTTAGCCAATTCAAAGTTGCCACCAGCAGCGGACAAAGCTTTTTTACAATCTCCAAAACCAGCATTGGTCTCTTCTCGAAGCTTTTTTACATCTTGAGGACTAATAATGCTCATAAATTACTCCCTCTTTCTTCAATAGAATCTTTTTTATCATTTTTAATTTCAATCTCTTTCATTAAATCCTCTTCATTCAAATTTTCAATTATTTGAATTCCAACCTCTTTATCACTTTCCAAAATAGCATCAGATATTATTTTGGTAAACAAAGCAACAGAACGAATCGCATCATCATTACCAGGAATTGGACAATCAATAACATCTGGATTACAATTTGTATCAACAACAGAAATAATGGGAATTCTTAATTTTCTAGCCTCATTAATAGCTATTTGCTCTCGCTTAGGATCTATAATAAAAATAGCACCAGGAAGCGTTTCCATGTCTTTAATACCCGTTAAATTTTTAGCTAACTTTAATTTTTCACGATTAAGCTGTGAAATCTCTTTCTTGCTTATCATATCAAAAGTTCCATCAACTTCCATCTTTTCTAGCTTTTTTAACTTTTGAACAGATTTTTTAATTGTATTAAAATTAGAAAGCATGCCCCCAAGCCACCTATTGTTAACGTATGGCATATCGCTTCTTTTTGCTTCTTGCTCGATTATCTCACTAGCTTGCTTTTTAGTCCCAACAAAAAGCACCTTCTTGCCATCTTTTATCACCCTTTGAACAAGTTCGTAAGAATCTTTAATGCCCTGCAAAGTCTTTTGAAGATCTAAAATATGTATCTCATTTCTCTCAGAAAAAATAAATCTTTTCATTCTAGGATCAAGCCTTTTTACCTGATGACCAAAATGAACTCCTGCTTCCAACAAGCTTTTCATTGTAATAATTGCCAAATTAACCTCCTATTATCCTTCTCTTTTACTCACTATGAAACCCACAGCGGAAATTATCCCCCCTTTAATAAGAATATAATAAAACAATACACTCAATAAGTCCACTACACTAAAAATAAACATTCTTACATAATCAATTAAAAATAAATTACTAACAACTTATATTAATAAAAAATATTAAAAGTCAAGTTAATGCCTTAATATTTTAAAATCAATCTTTTACAAGTCGTTTTTATTTCTTTCAGAGAATTTAATCAAACCTATTAAAATAATAGAGCCTAAAATAGGAAATAAATAAAGAATAGGTTCTATTTGCCTATCATAATAATCAGAATAGAAAAAAGGAATAAAAAATAGAAATACAATACCTCCTAAGAAACTTATTAAATAAACTACTAAAAACCTAAAATTCAATATGTTTAAAAACATAACAAAAAAACTTACAAAAAAAGAAATAACAATGTTTGTTAACATCAAATGAGAAAAAAATGCTATCATACTCCCTCTAAAACCAACTAGTCTGACAAACTAAACCCCGACAAATCTCCAAGATCAACAAGAACACTATAAGTATCATCAACAATATTACCCACACCCATAACAAAAATTGCCAAATTATATTTAGGCGCAACATCTTTTGTAAAAAAATCGTCATTTATGTGTTTTAGATCAATTGGTCTTTTTTCTTTGTCTAAAAGATTAGACTTTTTAATAGATTTTGAAAAACCTATATATTCTCCTTTATCAATATAAGATCTATATATGGTTTTATTCTCAATCAGCACAGGGGACGAAGAGCTATTTCCTTTCCTTACAGTAATAAAAGCTTCACCAGGAACATCTTTTCTTAATTCACCAAAATTTACTTCAAAATATAAAGGAAATTTACTATCGACCCATTCTTTATCCAATTTAAAAACAGGTTTGCCTGAATAGGCAATAGCGCTCAAATTTATTTTATAAAACCCTCTATTGTTAAATTCATTAACATTGTCAAAAACACCTCTTAAGGCCTCAAAATCTTTTTCTACACTTTTCCTGAAACTATTTACGTGGTAATTGGCGCCTTCCGGATAAAACTTATAATATATATCAAAACCTCTTAATTTTTCAGACGCCTGATTAGAAAAATAACCTGAAGGCAAAAAAAAGGCTACAGAATCTCTTGAAATTCGGTTATCAACCTTTTCTGGCGAAGGAAGTATTAAAAAATTGTCAAGGCCACAACCCAAAAATTCCAAACAAAATACAAAATATAAGATAAAAAAAACTATAAAACCTCCTTCAAAAATTAAAAATTAATTTTGCTTAAGTTCTAAAATTTTATTATTTGCTATATTTATATATAAATTATTTTCATACGGAAACTTAACAATCTCTTCATACACTTTCAAAGCAAGATCTTTGTTTTTTTCCTCAATCAATATTGCCTTACTCAAAAGAGCTCTAACCTTTAAAAAATCTAAACTAGCATTATTAATAAGATCCTCATAAACCAGTAAAGCATCTTCTTTTAATCCCATTTTCTCATAAACTATAGCTTTATTAATAAAAGCAATTTCTCTTTCGATACCTTTTGCCTTAATAACAATATCTAAATCTTTAATAGCATCATCATACTGCGCTTGACTTTGGAAATAGGTAGCTCTAGACAAATAAAATCTTGAAAGAAAATAAGATGAAATTTCTTTTTCCCTTGAAATAAGCTCTTTTATTCTAAGAGATATTGTTTCTCTCTCTTTATTATCATTTTCTTTTAAATAATCATTTAAATCTTTTTCAAGATTTTCTACTATTTCTCCACCACTCTTTACATAATCTTTGCCTAAAGAATTATAAAAAACAGCAATAATACATATAAAAACAAAAATAATAGCAATAAAGGAAATTAAAAGATTATTCTTAGCCATTACTCATCCCTCTTTAGCAAGCTTTCAAATGGCTTATAAGACTCTTCATCATTGCCCTTAAATAAATAAGAAGAAATTTCTTCTCTTGATCTTTGATTTTCATATTCCCTATAAGAGAGCAAAACTGATCTATCTTTAGAATCAATACTTGTTATTACCACTTTAAGTTTATCTCCGATGTTTAGTTTTTCAAAAGTTTCTAAACTAGACTCTTTTGTATCTCCTAATTGAATTTTACTAATAAATCCCATTATTTTATTATAAACTCTTACTTGAAAACCTTTTGACTTTTTTTCTACAATTTCAACCTCAAGAGCATCACCTTTTTTATAACTTTTAGAAAAATCTTCCCAAGGACTCTCTTCTAGCTGTTTAATTCCTAATCTAACATTTCTTTTTCTTTTGTCCACCTCAAGCACTTTTCCATTAACCAAGTCACCTATTTTAAAATATTCTTCAGGATCAATCTCTTCAAGCCAAGAAATATCAAACTTGCTCACATAAGCATCTATACCTTCTTCAATATTCACAAAAGCACCTGTTTTTGTAATATTAATAACAACTCCTTGAACAACCCTTCCAATAGGATATTTCTCGGTTAACCTCTCCCAAGGATTCTCATTTATCTGTTTAATACCTAAAGATATTTTTTGATTTTCTTTATCTATCTCTAAAATCTTAACTTCTACTATCTGACCAAGCTTTATTAATTCTTGAGGACTCCTTATTACTCTTATCCAAGAAAAATTACTTATGTGCAAAAATCCCGACAACTCGCTGTCAAGTTCAATAACAGCTCCAAAGGGCAAAATCTTTACCACTTTCCCTTTTACAATACTATCAATTTTATATTTAATATCTACAGAATCCCAAGGATTTGATTTTAAGGCTTTAAGCGATAGCTCCATTTTACCTGTTTGTGAATTTATCTTAATAATTTTTAACTTTAACTTATCACCTACCCTAACAAAATCTTCAATATTTTCAACTTGATTAAAAGCAATATTTCTTTTATGCAAGATTCCTGTAACAAAATTTTTAATTTTTACAATAGCACCATATTCTGTAATACGATCAACAACCCCATCGACCACATCCTCTTCGTTGTAAGAACTTATCAATTCTATTCTCTTAGCAAGATCTCTTTCTCTTTCTAAACTGCGTCTATCAAGAATAAGTCTCAAACCATCTATCTTATTTGCTTCAAGAATATAAAACTCAACAATAGAGCCCCTTTTCAATTTTTCATCTTTAGATTTTGAACTTAAGTAAAAAGGCATAAAGCCAGAAACATTTTCATTAATTTGAATCTTATAGCCATTTGGAAGTTCAACTAACACTTTACCTTTAATTACTTTTTTACTTTGGATATACTCATCTACTTTATCTTGAAAATTTAAAGAATCAAGCTTTTCAACACTTAAAATCAGCCCTAATTCTCCACCTATTCTTACAACTATGGCTTCAAGCTTATCGCCAATTTTAGGAATATTCTCAAATTCTTCAATCTTGATAAAGCCTTCCGATTTATAGCCAATATCTACTAAAATATAATCCTTCATAACGTTAACAACCGTCCCAGAAACACGGCTGCCAAGTTCTACTCTCTCAAGCACTTTCAAATAATTTTCTTGTAAATCTTTTTGATTTTCCATCCTCACCTCTCTCTTACTTTTTTCAAATTAAACTTTTCTATTATAATATTACACACATCGTCTAATCCTTTACAGCTTGTATCAAGGTAAAAAACCCCTTCTGATAATTTCAACTTACCATATTGCTTTTTCTTATCAACATCATCTCTCATCTTAAGAGTACGTTCTAATTCTTCTAAAGTCTCATTTCCATTTCTTTGCTTATAACGCCTTAAGGCTCGAACTTCAACAGAAGCATCAAGATATATTTTGAATTCAGATTCTGGAAAAACAACAGTAGTAATATCTCTACCTTCTATTATATAATTATCATCGCTCAATTTAACAACCTCTTTTAATTTTTTATTCACAATGTTTCTTATTCCAATGTAAGAAGAATAAAAAGAAACTTGAAAATCAATCTTGCCATTTAAAATTTGATTTTCAACATTCTCTCCATTAAGCAAAAAACCAGAATCATTAAAACTTATATCATTCTCAAAAATCAAATCTAAAAGCCTATTCTCATTAATAAAGCCACAGTCATTTAAAAGATATCTTTGAGCAATTAAAGTTATTATTCTATAAAGATACCCAGAACTGATAAATTTATAGCCCAGTTTTACACTAAGCTCTCTCGCAATTGAACTTTTTCCTGAAGCCGAAGGTCCATCAATTGCTATTATCATTTGACTTCTCCAACCTGGATTTCAGCCTATTTATCTTAACTAAAGGAACAATTTTTACTTGCCCTTCCTTTAAACTATCCAAATTAATATTGCCGATTCTAATTCTGTGAATTTTTTTTAAAAAAATATTTTTGCTTAAAAACACTTTTCTTATTTCTCTATTTTTTCCTTCGTCTAGAATCAATCTAGCAGAATTTTTACTTAAAATTTCATAAGATTTTAATTTAAAAAATTCTTTTTCTACCCTTATACCCGATTTAAAAGAAATAAGCAAATTTTCATCAATATTTCTTTTTGATTCAATAATATATTCTCTTTCAATTTTTTGTCTTGGATGAATAATGTCATTTGCAAACTTACCATCATTAGTAAATAATAAAAGCCCAGAACTTTTAAAATCAAGTCTACCGATTGAAAATATACGCTCTTTAAATAAGGGTTGGACCAAAGATATTGCTAATTTTCTCCTATTAACATCAAAATTAGAACATAAATAATTTTTGGGTTTGTTAAGTGCCAAATAAATTTTACTCTTGCTTTGAATATCTTTGAAAACAAAAATCTGATTCCTATAAATTATTCTGTCTCCTAAAGCTAATTTGTCTCCAAGCTTAGCAATAGAACCATTAATTCTTACAAGTTTTTTCCTTATCAATTCCTCACAAAATCTTCTTGACCCTAATCCCTTTTCAGCTAAAAAAACATGTACTCTGAGGTTTTTAAGTGCAAGCATTAATTTTGCAACCTCGATACAATATTAATTTATTATTTAAATATCCTAAATTCACAATATTAAGCATTTTACATTCAAGAGAAACCAAAAAATACGAAAATCTCTCAAAAGAATAATTACTAGAATTAACATCTAAAAGAGAATCAAAAATTAAACTATTCTCTTTATTTAAAATAGAAACAATCCTGGTCTTTTTCTCAAAAATTTTCAACTCATATTTATTACAAACAGCTTTAAATGTTTTATTATACAAAAAATTTTTATTAATAACTTCTTTCTTCAATACACTAGACTTTCTCTTCAAACTTTTTCTTTTATCTTTACTATAAGAAATAGTAGTAATATTTTTGAAAAAATTGCCATTGTAACCAGAAGTAAAATCTTTAATCATTTTTGAATCATAAAATTTAAAATTTTTTCTTTGATTTAATTGTAATTTTTCATTTTCTCTGTTCTTACTATAATGTATCAACTTTTCAACAACTTTGCGCTCTACTTTATCTTTGCGCTCAAGTTTTAATTGCAATAAAATTTGAGTCTTCCAATAAAACAAATTATTAGCAAAAGAAAAAAATTCTATCAATCCCCTAACGCTTATATTAAGATCATTTGAAACAATTATAAACTCTTCAATTATTTGATTTAAACTTAAAGCTCTTAAAACATGCCTATTCATACTAACATATTCAAAAAAAAGTTCTACTCCGCCTGTAAAATTATCAAGATTAATATAATAACTATCTAATTCTGACATTTAAGTTTTCTCTATTGTTCACATTCATCTTCCTTAAATTCAATAAAATTAGCAACCTCTTGATCAGAACTATTAAAAATTATCTTTCTAAGCCTCTTATCCAAATCATTTGCAAGTTCGAATTCTTTATTAAGATACTCAATAACACTCTCTCTTCCCTGTCCTAACTTGTTATCTCCTAATGAATACCAAGATCCTGTTTTTTGTATTAAATTATACTTAATAGCAGCATCTAAAATACCAGCTTCCCTAGAAATACCTTTGCCAAAATAAATTATCAATTCTACTTTACGAAAAGGTGGAGCAACCTTATTCTTCACAACTTTAACTCTAATCTTATTGCCTATAACATCATCACTTGATCCTGATCTAGTTACTTGTTCAATTTTTCTAACTTCAAGGCGAAGAGATGCATAAAATTTTAAAGCATTCCCACCAGTAGTGGTCTCAGGATTACCAAACATAATGCCAATCCTCATTCTTATTTGATTAATAAACATAATGCAAGTATTAGATTTAGAAAGTATGCCTGTAATCTTTCTAAGAGCCTTGCTCATTAACCTTGCTTGAAGACCAATCTGAGAATCCCCCATTTCTCCATCTATTTCCAATTTAGGAGTTAAAGCTGCTACAGAATCAACCACAATTAAATCAATACCGCCACTTCTGATTAAATGCTCGGCGATCTCAAGAGCTTGCTCTCCAGTATCAGGTTGACTAAGCCAAAGTTCTTCAACATTAACTCCTAAAGCTTTTGCATAAACAGGATCAAGAGCATGCTCAGCATCAATAAAAGCAGCTATACCTCCCTCTTTTTGCACTTCAGCAATTGCCTGAAGAGTTAAAGTAGTCTTGCCAGACGACTCGGGACCAAAGATTTCTATTATGCGGCCCCTAGGATATCCACCAATGCCCAAAGCTTCATCTAATACAATAGACCCACTTGACATACTCTTTATGCCTTTTCCGACAGGAGATTCCCCCATCTTAATAAGACTACCTTTACCAAAAGCTTTTTCTATTTGAACCCTTGCAAGCTCAATAGCTCCTTCTTTATCCGCTCTCTCCATGCTACTAACAGCAACTTTTTCTCTTTTTTCCTTTAACTTTGACATTTTTCAATTTTTCCTAGTTAAATTTTATGGGTTCTATTTTCTTTACAAAATACTTAAAATTAGTATTATTTATAACAAAATTGAGGCTATCGCCCTCCTTAGAGTCAAGCAAATTTTCGCCAAAAGGTGATTTATATGAAATAATACCTTCATCGGGGTTTGATTCCCAAGGCCCAAGTATCAAATAAGATTCATCTTTACCTGTAATTTCATTTAAAATAACGACTTTAGTTCCAAAACCAACAAAAGAACTTTGAAGATCTTTAGTATCTATAACTTTTGCATTCTCTATTTCCAACATTAAAGAGTTTAATCTTTTTGTTAAAAACTGCTGTTTTTCCTTAGCAGAATGATATTCAGCATTTTCTTTTAAATCTCCAAGTTCACGTGCTTTCCCAATTTCTTTCGAATTTTCTGGAATTTCAACTTCTTTTAAATGCTTAAGCTCTTTTTGTTTTTTATTTAAAGAACTTAATATGGTTAAAAATCCAATTTCTACTCTATCACCTGAAAGCTGTATCCTTTCATCTTCAAACTCAACTGAATTAAATAATTGTCTTATTATAGATTTAATCTCTAAAAGATCCTTAGGAGGAAAATCTTTTACGTAAAAACAGGTCATATAAACTCTCTTTGCAAGTTCTTCGTCCATTACGCATTCTAAAACCGACTTAAGATATCCATCTTTAACCAAAAGATTAATTACCATTTTATAAATTCTTTTACTTGCAACAGAATTATTTTTATTATTAATTTTAATAACACTATCTGTTAAAATTTTAATCAAATTAACTAAAAGATCTGAATCTGAATAACTCAGCTCAATAGCATAGATCTTACAGTGCTTTAAAATCCAAATATAAGCGTCTTTATAAATCTTATAATTTTTTATAACATAATTAAATAATTTTTCTACTTCTCTGGGATCTTCTTTATAAAGAGACTCAACCAATCTCTTATTAATAGAATGGGGGAAAAGTTCCTTATAATACAAAATCCAATTACTAAGTTCGCTTTTAATTAAAATAACCAATTCTTTTTTAATTTCTGCATTCAAAATTGAATCAAAAAGATCTATTATTCCCTTTGAATACTCCTTCAAAAGAGTTTCTAAATTAACATTCTTCTCTATGTTAATTTTTGATGACAATTCTTGAGAAAAATTACTTAAAGACTTAAGAATAACGTAAGAACTTATTACATGGTGATCAACCTTTGTAAAATTGTTAACATAAAGTAAAAAATAATTAAGCATCTCTTCTTCAATATGCAAATCTTTAACAATTCCCTTGACATTACAATAATTAATGAATATTTCATATCTTTTATAAAAATCTTTCTCAATCTTAAACTTATCATACATTTTTTCGTTTAAATTAGAAGATCTCTCATTATATACATAACAATCAAGCTTACTAGAATCCATAACGAAATGGGGATTATCCTTTAAGATTTGCTTTGCTTTCAAGCTCCATGAATTCCAAGAGCTTTGAGTCATTAAGCTTGGCACTAACTCTTTTTTTATTCCCTTTAAATCAATGGCTTTATAACTTTTTATAATAATTTTTATAGCCCACTCAATATCTTTTTTTACTCTATCTGCAAGCTCTTCTTTAGGCGTTACAGCCTTTAAAACTCTAATATCTTCTCTGCTAAGAGGAGAAAGCGCTGACATTGCCATATCAAAACCAATAAAATGGCCTCTTTTAGAAATAAAATCAACTGTAATGCCATGATCATTTACATCTCTTACTATTCCAACAGACCAAGTTTGATGATAAACAAAGTTGCCCTTTGCAAAAAATAAATATTTCTCAAAATCTGAATATACATCAACAAAATTTTTATCTAAGTTTTCAATATCAGACTTTGCAAGATATTCCTCAATATTCTTCACATCTTTATATCTTTCTCTTAAAAATTTAACTAAATTTTCTCTTGCTTTATGATTTTTATTGTCAAGTTTTAAAATATCTTTTAAGATTTCTATTGTTTCATCAATATTATCCGTCAAAGAATAATGATCAAACAAATCTTCATAAAGAACTATAGCCTTCTTAAATCCAAGATCTTTTTCAATTTTTTGTAAAATAAGCAAAAAAGAGTCAAAATCATCTGAAACATAATGGATGAGCTTTGCCCATACTTCTCTGATTCCTGACATTTGTTTTTTGTCAATAAAACGGTAAATGGCCTTTCTAAAATAATAAATTGATTTTTGCAAATCAATAGTTTCATAATAAGAAGCAAGTTGCCTTACAAACACAGTGTCATCAATATCTGCTTCAACAATTCTAGTCCAAATACTTGGAAGCTTGTCATTTTCATTGTTTTGGGTATATATTTTTGCAAGAGTATAAAGCGCATGCTTATTCTCAGAAATAAAAAGCATTTCATTGCATATATGCTCAACAAGAGCCCATTTTAAGTTTTGAGAGAATAAATCAATAACAGCAAGCAGATTCATATCATTCAAAGGTCGTCTACTATATATAAGCATTCCAGAAATATAAAGACCTGCTATACTTTTTTTAACGTCCTTTAAATGCCTACTACAAATATCAAGCACATCTTCTGTTAACCCCTCATCAATTATGTTATCTATCAAATCATCTAATTCTTTTATCTTGGCAAGAGAATAATTATTAACAACTATTCTTGTCCACTTATCTTCTTGTAAAATATTATCTAATTTCTCTATGGTAACATTAGACATCAAACTCTCCTAATATCGATTTTTTAGCATCAAGCAACTAATTTACATACTGTTGATAAATTCCCACGTCTATTTCTTTTATATATAACAAAATCTCATCAATACGCGCCCTATCTTCTTTTATCCTTATATAGTGATCAATAAGCCAAAAGTACTTATTAATAAGCCTTGGAAGCAATATGCTTTCATTTATCGCTCTATAAGATTTTTCCTTAAGTTCATTGCGCAAGCTGTAAACAGACTGCTTTAATTGCCCAAGCTCTATAGGTCTTAATTCTCTTTTAATATTAAAAACACCATTAAGAGAACCATAAACGGGAATCCATTCTTTTATAAGATCATCTGAAATGTTTCTGTCAGATTTAATAAGATCTATTAACCTTAAAATCATATCAGACTCAAGAGAATATATATCTATCTTTTGAGGATTAATAAAAAAAGCCTCTCTGAATAATACTTTAGCCTCTTTGATTTCATCAACAAGCGCATAAGAATCAGCGAGCTCTGCAACAACATCTGCATTTTCCTTAGTGTCTCCTAATATTTGCAAAAAAACATTAATCGCTCTCTCATAATTACCCATGCCTTTATAAGACTTAGCAATTTTTATTAAAAGATCTAAATTTTCTGGCTGAATTTTATATATATTTTTATATATATAAAGACAAGTCTGAAACACAAAATATTTTATAGAATTACGGCCTTGTAAAAAATTACAACCCATCTTTTTTAAATACCGTCCTGCAAAATTATTCCACTCTCTTATTAAAAATTCTGCTTTTTCATAATCTTGTCCTATTCTATCAAGACTTTCAACTTGACCGTTCCAATAAACGGAGCTTTTTAAAGCTGTTAAAATTTCAATATTATCAAAATCAAGAGAATGAGCTTCTTCGGATTTTATTAAAGCCTCTTTAAAGTTGCCTTTCCTAAAATCTAAATAAATCTCTTTAATCAATTCAACGATTCTTTCTGATGACACATTCCCACCATTTTAAAAATATATACAAACCCCATCACGCTTTATGTAATTATACCATTTATCAATTTTTAGTCAAACAAGAAATTAGGGCAAAATAACAATATTCTATTTATTATTCTTTAAAAATAAAATCTTATATGTATAATATTAAAAAGAAAATTATGGGATCAAATTCTAGCTTTATGGAACCTAATAAAATTATAAACAAGTCTATTTATTACTACAATTCAAAAAAATATTCACAAGCAATAAAGCTACTAGAAAAAGAAATTTTTTTCTATAAAAATTACTATCTGTATCATTATGTTTTAGGAATGTCTTATCTTCGTATTGGAAACCTTGGTAACGCTCAAACATATCTTAAAAAAGCTTACACTTTAAACCCAAGCGAATCAAACATAAAACAGGCAATTGCTATACTTTTAGCAAGCCAAGGTAAAGAAGAAAAGGCCGTTCAGATATGGCTTAAAATGATAGAAGAAAATCAAGAAGTAGACAGATCAGAGCTATCTCTTGAAATTATTCGGAAAAACCCTATCAAAGGACCTGTTTTTTTAAAAAATAGCAGACTATATGAGAAATTATTCCCAATAATTAAAACAATACCCGATAGAAATCCAACAAAGTTAATAATAATAATTATTATTATTATTGGGGGAATTGTATTTATTTCGATGTTAGCAATCTATTTTGTTTTTTATGAACAAAAAAACACAAGATTTGCAAATCTAAAAACAGAAATAAACAAAAATTTAAACAACATTTCTGCTTACATTGATGACATTAAAATAAATAACAAAGAAAAGATAAAAAATGAAGAAGGTCAATTTATATTGATACTTACCAGTGAAGAAATTAAAAATTCATTCGAAAAAATTAAAAATTATTTAAAAACAGGAAAAGACAATTTTGCAAGAGTAGAAATAAATAAAATATTAAATTCAAATGCATCAGAATCCATAAAACTAAAAGCCAAAAATCTTGCAAGTTTTATCTCAAGACCAGATTTTATTAGCTTTAATGAATATTTAGACTTAAAAGATATTAAAAAAGATCCATCGATCTATTCAAACGTATATGTAAAATGGGAAGGCATAGTAAATAATATTGAAAAAAAAGACAATATAATTCATTTTGACTTTTATGTAGGGTACAACAAGAACATACTCTCAGGAATCATCCCAACAAAAACAACCTTTGATATTGATATTGATTTTAAAGACACTGTTGAAATACTTGGACAAATAGAATATAAAAAGAACCAGCTTACTTTAAATGCAATCACAATTAGAAAAATAGATAAAAATACAAATTAATATTAATAAATATTTGCCAAAATTTTTCAGTACAAAGACTTGAGATTAAAAAGGGGTACACAATAACTTTTCATTACATTTAATAACATTTGTTGCCTCCTCAAAAGAAAGCAACAATTCTTCCTTTTTTGTCAAATCTCTTACCTTCATTTTATTTTCTTTGTATTCCTCCTGACCAACAAAAACCAAAAATCTTATCTCTTTACTCAAAGCATATTCTATTTGTTCTTTAATATTTTTACCATTTTTATTTTTAAAATAAACTTCACAAGAAATATTTTTAATCTTAGAATAATCATGATTCCTAAACTTAGTAGCAAGTTCATAATAATAATTTTGCAAAGCACTATCCAGATTTACAATTAAAACTTTAGATCTAGCCTTAGTGACAAATATCTTAATATAACTAAACTTTTCAAGATCAATTATGTCCTTAATTCTGTCAACACCAAAAGATCCTCCAACTCCCGAAATCTTTTGAATAGAGCTTGAAAACGAAGAAACTAAATTATCATACCTTCCCCCACTACAAACACTGCCCATATTACTACCAAATACCTCAGATTCAAAAACAATGCCTGTATAATAATCAAGCCCACGAGATATTTTAAGATTCAAGTTAAAAGAATCCTGAATCCTTAATAAACTAAGATGACGGAAAATATCTTCCACTCTTTTAATAGACTCGTTATCACCTAAAATACTTTTTAAAGCTTGTATTTTATCTTCAAAAGTACCTTGCAAATTTACTAAACTCAAGATTGAATCTACGGCTTCTTTTTCAATCTCAAAAAGCAAAGTCTCTTCAACCTTCTCAATTCCTATTTTATCTATTTTGTCAATATTTCTTAAAATAAAAATAGACTTTTCTTTAATGCCTAATTTTTCAAAAAAAGAATTTAATATACCAAGATGGGAATAATGGATAACAAATTTTTTATTAATGCCTTCTATAAAATTCAAAAAAATCTCTTCAAGTCCATAATACACAACAGAAAGAATCTCAGCATCACCTCTGAAACTGTCCTCCCCTACTATATCAAAATCAAATTGCATAAATTCTCTATATCTACCCTTTTGAGAATTCTCTCCTCTAAAAACTTTTCCAAATTGAGAACGTCTGAAAGGGAATTTCAAAACAGAAGCATTTGTAGCAACAAATCTGGCAAAAGGAACAGTTAAATCAAATCTCATAGAAACATCTCTGTCTCCATTATCTTTAAACCTATAAACTTGCTTTTCGGTCTCATCTCCACTCTTTTTTAAAAGAAACTCTGAATATTCAAGAACTGGAGTATCTATTAAATCAAAATTATAAGAATTAAGAACACTAAATATCTGCCTAACAATATGAGTTCGAATTAAAGAATCTTTTGGCAAATAATCTTTAAAGCCTTTTAAAGTTTTAACATCCATTATATTACAACCTCTGCTTAATATGCTAATACAACAATCTACTTTTTCAGAATATAATAACATATAATAATATAGATGCAAAAAAAAATGAATGTTTTTTATTATGTATATTCATAAAATAATTTAAGGGACCTAAAATTAATGGCTAAAAGCACGTCTAACAATTTTCGAATAAAGTCAATATTGACAATCTTTTTAGGTATAACTTTGTTAACTATTTATAAATATTTAACACTAATGGTTTTTAACAACAGCTCAGAGAGCACAATGTCTTCAAAATCAAATGATATTGTAAAAAGAGGGAAAATTTATGATAGAAATGGAAAACCAATAGCATTCTCTTCAAAGTCATATTCAATCGGAGCAAATCCTCAAAAAATAGAAAATATTGTCAACACATCTGAAACTCTTGGCGCAATACTCCAAATTGATTCAAGAATTTTAAAAGAAAAGCTTTCTTCCAAGAAAGGATTTTTATATATAAAAAGAAAAATAAAAAGAGAAGAATCGGATCTAATCAAAAGAATTCAATCCGAAGGCAGACTTTCAAACATTACTTTGTACCCTGATTACACAAGAATTTATCCTTTTCGCCATACCACAAGCAATATTACTGGCTTTGTAGGAACAGACAATCTTGGCCTTGAGGGAATAGAATTTTCTCTAAACAGTATATTAGGAAAAGATAAAACCAAACAAAAATTTTTAAATGAAGAATTAGAAACAAACAACATATACTTAACAATAGACATAAATATGCAACAAGGTATTAGCAACATAGCTAAAAAATACTTTAAAGAAAATAATCCTGAAAGTTTGATTACTTTAGTAATGAACTCCCAAAACGGAGAAATATTGTCCATGGTTCAATTCCCTCAATATGATGCAAACTTTTATTATGAATATCCTGAAGAGATACGAAAAAACCTCTCTTCATCACTAACCTATGAGCCTGGAAGCATTAATAAAATTTTTACAGTTGCAATAATATTAGAAAGTGGAAAATTAAATTTAGAAGAAAAATTTTTAGACAATGGAATATATAAAAAACAATTTCCATCAGGAGAAACGATTACAATCAAAACTTTAAATCCTCCCTATAAATATATCGACTCCGCAGAGATTTTAATTTATTCATCAAATGTAGGCATAGCTTACATTACTGAGAAAGTTAGTAATGAATACTTTTACAAAAAACTTCTAGATTTTGGATTTGGAGAAAAAGTTGGATTTCCATTTCCTGGAGAAACAAAAGGACTATTAAATCATTATTCAAAATGGTCAGGACGAAGCAAAGCTACAATTGGATTTGGACAAGAAATAGGCGTTTCAGCAATTCAAATATTACAAGCTGCAAGCATATTAAGTAACAATGGAATAATGCTAAAACCTAGAATAATAAAAAAAATAAGCACCGACAAAGAAGAAATTATTAAAGAATTTGATAAAGAAGAAGTAAAAAAAGTAATATCCAAACAATCAGCACAAGAAGTTTTAAAAATGATGAGAGAAGTTGTAAATAAAGGGGGAATTCCAAATCTTAAAATTAAAAATCTTAACATTTCTGCAAAAAGTGGAACATCCCAGGCTATTGACAGAAAAACGGGCAAATATTCAGAAGAAGACTATACATCTTCTATCTTAGCAATATACCCCACAGAAAAACCGAAGTATATTATTTATATTGTATACAGATACCCCAAAAAAATAATATATGGAACAAGAATAGCAGCTCCAATGGCAAAAGAAATAATAGAATTTATTGAATACCAACAAAATACAAGCACATATAAAAAAATCAAAATGCCATCAAAAATTACTATCCCTAAAGCCACCGTTAACTATAAAAATAAAGCATACTTGCCAAATTTTATTAATCTTTCTAAAAGAGAAACAATAGATATACTAAAATACTATAAAAACACTATAAAAATAAAAATAAATGGTGATGGATTTGTTTACAAGCAAAGCATACCTCCTAATACCAAATTAGAAGATATTTTAGAGCTTGAACTGTATTTGAAATAATTAGGTAAATAAATTTTTAATTTCATTTCTATAAAAATTTAAAATATAGTTTCGCTTAATATCCATTTTTATAGATATTTCTTTGCCAACTTCAAATGGTTTTTCCAAAAGAGCAAACTTCAATACCTGCTCAAAAGGCTTAAATCCATTAGCTCTATTGATCAATTTTTTTATCTCATCATTTATAGCCTTAAGAACAATATTATTTGCAATAATTTGACGCCTATTATTAGCATCAAGAATTTTTTGCCCAACACTTTCTAGATATTTGTTTATTTCTTCAAAATTTGGAAGAATAAGAGCGCCCAAAAATTTTTGATCTTGCCCTACAACAACTGCTTTTTCTATCAATATTGACTCTTCAAGCTTAATCTCAATCGGAGCAGGCTCAACATTTTCCCCATTATTTAAAACAATTGTGTCTTTTTCTCGACCAATAATTTGAACAACATTATCCTTAGATAATTTTGCAATATCACCTGTGTTTAGAAACCCATCAGAACCAATAATCTTACAAGTTGCTTCTCTATCTTTATAATAACCAAGCATTACTTGAGGCCCTTTTATAAATAAAATTCCTTTTCCAGGCTTTTTAAGTTTATTACCATCAGCATCTCTAATCTCAGCAATAGTCCCAGGTAAAATTTTACCACAAGTCCCAATAATAACTTTTTTATGCTTATTAGAAGCCACCCCAGGTGAAGTTTCTGTCAATCCATAAGCATTGGCAAGTTCAATACCAATCGAATTAAAAAACCTAACAACAGACAAAGGCATGCTTCCACCACCACTAATTCCAACAACAAAATTATTGCCCAAGATCTTATTTATTTTATTAAAAATTAAAACATTTCCTAAAGCTTTAAAAGGGAATAAACAGATTAACCCAAATATTCCCAAAATTTTCTTTATAGGAAAAAATAAACTAAACCCATTATCTGGATAAAACCCCATTACCGCCCTATAACAAATATCACTAAAAAATGCTAATTTCACAAAAAAATGAAAAATTACCCTAGAAAGAAAAGGCTTCTTGGAAACTTCTTTGTAAATATTTTGCCTTATTGCAATCCAAAGCCTAGGAACAGCTGCAATATAATGGGGATTAATATTCTTAATATCATCAAGCATTGCCCTTGGAACAATAGTGGAAAACAAACAAGCCATTCCCTTAAGGAAAATATTATAAGAAAAAGACCTTTGAAAGGAATGCCAAATTGGCAAAATGCACATAAATACTTGTCCCACCTGTGTATCAACCATTAAACTAAAACTAGAAACCTGATAAAGAAGATTGGCATGACTGAGCATTACCCCCTTGGGATTGCCTGTTGTTCCAGAAGTATATATTATTGTTGCCATATCATCAGAACTAACTTTGCCTGCAATATTAACAATTTCTGAATCCTTTATTAAATTGTCTCCAAGTAAAATACAATCATTATAAGTATAAATTACAAAATCATTATATTTTGCTCTATCTTCTTTAGCTAAATCTTCAATAATAATAAATATTGGTTTTACTCTAAATTGAATTTGGACAAACATATCAAGAAGATTTAAATTTTCTAAAATAACTATGTCTGGAAGAATAGAGTTAAAAATAATTTCGGCTTCAAAAAGAGTAACATCAGAACCTTTCGGAATGTCAACAGCACCTAAAGACAAAATTGCAAAATCTATCACAGTCCACTCGGCCCTATTCTCAGAACAAATAAATATTTTATCTTGATGCTTAACATTGATTGATTTTAAAAAGGAAGCGAGCTTTAAAACATTGTTTTTTAAGTCGCCATAAGTAACATGGACATACCCATTGCAAACCTTATATATTTGAGCAATTTTATCCTTTTGTTGATCAGCCACTTCAAAGAATGTCTTTGCTATTGACATACAATCCTCCTTTTAAACAAAATTAATATCATTTATTATACCATTATTAACCATAAATTCATAAAGTCTCCTATTGCAAAAACTACACAAAAAGCTAATAAGAATAAAAACCTAAAAAATCAAAACAAAATTTAAAAAACAATAATTTGAAATCTAAAAGTAAATTTCCGTTTTAATATTTTTGCAAGCAACGCTTTTTTCCCTCAAAATATCTAAAACGTCAAATGCCATCCAATTATTCCCACAAATGTAAAAAACAGTATTACTAGAATCTATTTTATCATTTTTAAGATAATCAGTCACTCTTCCTGAGAAATCTCCTTCTTTATCTTTAGAAATACAAGAAGTATAATTTTCATAGTCTTTAAAATTATACTTATCTGATTTTGTTTTAATTCCATGAATAAGCTTATAAAATAGATTAGCCTTAGACTTAACAAAAGAATGAAAAGGAGAAATGCCTGTACCTGTTGCAATAAAATAGTGAAGTTTATTTTGTTTTAAATGCTTATCATTTAAAACAAAATGTCCAAAAGGACCATCGGCATAAATTTGATCGCCTGCTTGCAACATTCTAAGTTTTTTTGAAATATTACCCACTTCTAATTCTCGTATTAATACTTCAAAAAAATTATCATCTACTCCTGAATAAATAGAATACTCTCTTGAGTGGAAATTCTGCAAACTTAGCAATAAATATTGACCTTCTTTGAAAATTATATTTTTACGCTCAAATCTTAAAACATAATTTTTATTATTCAAAGATTTATTATCCAAAACAGTAAGTGAAATTTTGCCATCAAGTATCAATTTTTCAAAACAAAAAAATTAACTCCCTCTGTAGGATAAGAACGATTCAAATTCTCTACAATATCATTCAATCTATTTACAACAGATTGATTGGAGGTATAAATAATCAAAATAAAATTTTCCTCAGGCCAAACACCATCACCATGTTTTTCGCCCTTTTTGCCTTTTCCGTAAACATTTTCTATCTTGGAATAATATATAGATTCTCCAAGCTCTTGCTCTATTTTTTTCATACATTCAAAAATATCAAGCTCTAAAGATACATTAGAAACTATCTCAATTCTATATCTATAAAATTTAGCCATATCAATCCTCATCTTCTTCAAATAGATTATCATAACTATTTTTAGTTGAATTATTAATTTTTAATGATTCAACAGCATCCGAATTAGGCATCATCCTTTTTAACTTAGATTTAAAACTCAAAACAATATTGGAAAAAATTTCAAAAAGCATAGGAATAAAAAGCAAGGTAAGAAACGTACTAGCTGTCATTCCACCAATAAAAGTGAATGCAATTGGCTTTAGAAGTTCATTCCCACTACCACTAGAAAATGCCATCGGAATAAGCCCTATTATCGAAGTTAAAGAAGACATTAAAATTGGCCTTAGCCTTGAACGACATGATTCAATGATTGCCTCTCTAAGAACAAATCCTCTTTTAATCAATAAGCCAGTATAGTCTATAAGAACAATTCCTGTATTTACAACAACACCAACAAGCATAAGCATTCCAATTGCAGCAAAAACAGAAAGCTTTTCACCTGCAAGAAAATGAATAAGTACAACCCCTATTGCCGTTAAAGGTATTGTAAAAATAATAATGAAAGGCTTTAGAAGAGATTCAAATTGAGAAGCCATAATACCAAAAACAACAATAATAGCCATCATAATAATTATTTTAAACTGATTCATGATGTTTGAAAATTCATTATATTCCCCTTCAACTTTAAGTAATACACCCTCTTTATGGGGTACCTTATTATTAATAAAGTCTATAACTTTTGCGGTAATTTGAGTTAAATTATCATTTGGAGAAACACCTGCATTAAGATAAATAGTTAAAGCTTGATTTTCTCTGTAAATAGATTCAGCCTTATTGGTTTTTTCAAAAGTAGCTATTGATGAAAAAGGGATTTTAACTCCAGATAGATTTGTAATAAATATTTTTCCTAAATCTTTTAAATTTTTAACATCCATTCTATCAAGCTTAAGAACAATATCATAATTAAGTCCATTTTCCACATATTGCCCAGCAACAACGCCATTAACACTGGCCTTCAACTCATTTAAAATGGTGTTCATATCAATACCGTAATTATAGGCCAGAGCTCTGTCTATCTCAACGCCAATTTGAAGTTGATCATCATTTATACTAAGTCTTGGATTTACAAGTTCAGGAATTTCTTTTTTTAGCATAGAAACCAAAATTTTCCCATAATCTTTTATATATTCAAAATCATTAGCTGAAATTTTAATTTTAATAGAATCCCCACCACCTAAAGCATTGCCGCTAGAAGGATCAACGCTAAATTCAGGATAAAGATTTCCAATACGATTCATAATTTTATACTTAATAGCATCATAATCTATACTTTCAATCAATTTATCTTTTGACTCTTCTCTAAGAGGAAATAATATATTAAAGGTTATTCTATCAGCATTTAATGTAGAAATAATGCTTTTATATCCTTTAGCCTCATTCTTAACAATTTCTAAAAATTTATTAGAATAAATTTTTGCATATTCTAAATTAGTTTTATGAGGAAAATTTAAATTAATAACAATCGAATTTTCTTTACCTCTAGCAAAAGTTGTCACATCTAGCAATAATCCTAAAAACAAACTGCCAATAAAACTAAAAAACACAATCAGCCCAAAGATTAATTTATGATTTAAAACCATATTTAATAAATTGATATACAAAAATTCTAAAAAATAATAAATATTAGCAAAAAAAGCATCAATTTTACCAATAAAAGAACTCTTAATATTTTTTTGAAAACCAGTGTATAAACCGACATAATGACTTGACAAAACAGGAACCAAAAAAATCGCAACTAAAAGAGAAACTCCTAAGGAAATGACAATAGTAAATGAAAAGTCTTTAAAAAAATCTCCATATACTCCAAGCTCCGATTTAAAAATAAGAAATGGGCCAAAAACACAAATAGAAGTAAAAGTTGAAGATGTAATAGGCAACATCATCTCTTGGGCTCCAAGGATTGACGATGAAATAAGTTTTGCACCTTTTTGCCTATATTTGTATATATTATCTATTACAACAATTGAACAGTCAACAACCATTCCAATCCCAAGTGCAAGACCTGCAAGGCTCATAATATTAAGAGAAATATTTGCAAAATACATTAAACAAAAGGTAAGAACAATTGCTATTGGTATAGAAATTCCAATAATTATTGTAGCTCTAAAGCTTCTTAAGAAGAAAAAAATAACAAATATCGCAAGCATAGCTCCAAAATAAGCTGAATTTACAACTGTTGAAATAGAAGCTTTAATAAAATCCGTACTATTAGAAGCAATTTCCAATCTCATGTCTTTAGGCATAGATAATTTTAATTTTTCTATTTCACTCACAACAACATTAGAAACCGCAATAGAATTGGCATCACTACGTTTTTGAACCGACAAAGAAATTGAAGGTAAACCATTATATTCAACATATTCTGACAAATCTTCAAAATCAGTTTTAATATTAGCGATATCCTTAAGTTTTATCTCAATAGCAGATGAATTTATACCAGAAGAAACATCGGGCATCTTATAAGCTATGACAACATCACCTATCTCTTCAATTGATTTAAATTTCCCAGATACTTGAACCAAGTATTCCAAATTATTTTCCAATATATTACCTGCTGAAAGCTCAAAATTTTGAGATGCTATAATTGAAGATATTCTTGACAAAGAAAGTCCATAAGACTCTAATCTGTTTTGAGATACTTCAATTAAAACACGCTTTTTACTCCCACCATTAACAGTAACAATTGCAACTCCATCAAGCCTTTCAAGTCCAGGTTTAATGATCTCATCGGCATATCTTTTAAGCTCAGAAACTGACCTTGAAGAATTAATAATAATTTCCATTACAGGAAGATTTTTAAGATTATATCTAAAAATTCTAGGGGTCTGTGATTTACTAGGCAATAAAGATTTTACCAATTCAAGAGCATCCCGAATTTCATTTAAAACTAAATCTAAATCGGTTCCATGATAAAATTCAAGCGAAACACTGCTATTTTCCTTAGAAGAAATGCTATATATATTTTTCAAATTCTTTACAGAACTTAAACCGCTCTCAAGAACTCTCGAGACACTCTCCTCAACTTCTTTAGGAGAAGCACCGGGATAAAAAGTATGAATGCTTATTTGAGGAATATCAATCCCAGGCAAAAGGTCTACTTTTAATCTTGAAAAGGTATATAAACTTATCATCATTAACAATGAAAATAAAATCAACATTGTTATTGGTTTGCCAACTATTTTCTTTACCAACATAACGCATCCCCTAATAAATTAAATATTGCTTTCAACTGAAAGACTCTCTTTTGTATCTACCAAATTTATTAGAGTTCCATCAGAAAGAGTAGACATTCCTTCTACTACAATTAAATCGTTTTCTTCAACTTCACCTGAAAGAGCTATAATACCATCTATTTCAAAAAGTGCTGTAACCGGTAACATTCGAACACTTTTGCTGTCTAAATCAACCTTAAAAACAAATTTTTTACCTTCTCTCTCAATAACAGCCTCTCTTGGAATTTTAATTACATTTTTAAAGCGCTTAGTAATAAGCTTAATTTTAGCAAACATCCCAATAATCAATTTATCTACATTGCTACCAATAGGCTTAAGATACACCTCAATAGTGCGGCTCTTAGAATCTAAAACAGGCGATATTTCTGAAACCTTAGCTTTAAACTTTTCATTGGGATAAGCTCCAACCTCAATAATAGCATCATTTCCAACTTTAATATTTGAAATGTATTTCTCAGATACATAAGTTAAAATTTCTTTTGTATCTATCTTTCCTACTACTGCTATACTAGACTGAGAATTAACTGTTTCGCCAATTTTTTTTTTAATATTTAAAATATATCCTGAGATGGGCGCTCTTACTGGGCTTTTCAAATATACAGAACCAGGTCTTGAAGGATCAAGAGTTGCAACTATTTGTCCATTTTGAACATAAGCTCCAAGTTTTATTCTCAAAGAAGTTATTTTCCCTGAAACATCTGGGAAAATATCAGCTTTAACTTTTGTATCCACATCTCCATTTAAAGACAAATAATCACTTAAGTCACCTTTTTTGACATTCATTGCAACTATTGGAAATCTATAAGAACTTTCTTTATCCTTATTAATACTTTTATCATCTAACTTATTCTTATTTACACAAGCAAAAAAAACTAAGAATAAAACTAAACAATATTTTTTAAAAAATATGTTAACATTAAAAATCAAATTCATAAAAACACCTCTAGTCTAATGAGTTTATTAAATCCTTATATTCAAGTATAGAGTTGGAGTAATTTAATTTATCTGCAATAAACTTCAAATCACTTTGCTTATAAACAAGCTCAATATCATTTAATTTAGAAAGATCCATGACCCCAGAATTAAAAGCATTAAATGCCATTTGATAATTTTTATTAGCTAATTCAACATTAATTTTAGAAGCATCAAGAATTGCTTTATATCTTCTGATATCCTTTCTTTTCTGCACAATGCTAGATTTTAAATTTCTAATTTTACCTTCAACATTGTTTTTCAGTATTTTTAGTCGATAGTTGTTATCTTGTATTGTTGTAAAACTCTTTGAAAATGGAAATATCTCAGTTAACCCATAATTCAAGCTCAAGGATGCCAAAAATCCACTTGAAAAACCCTTAGAATTTTCGTTAAATGATCTATAAGGAGAGTAAGAAAATGACAGCGAAAGGCTTGGTAAAAAAGCATCTAACCACAGTGAACTAATTAGCTGCTCTGTCATTTTTAAACGCATATTCAACTCCTTAATTTCCAATGATTCATTAAAATTTAAAGCTTCATTAAACAAAGAAAAATCTATTGTCTCATCTGGCAATTCTCCAACAATTTCAAAATCTTGATCTGGATCTAATCCTATTAATAATTTAAAAATTTCTTTAGATTTTTCAAAATTAATAATCTGCCCATCTAAATCTGGCTGAGATTTTTTATGCTTAAGCTGTGCATCAAGAAAATCTATTTCTGATATTAGTCCATTATTATAAGCAATTCTGGCTTGCTCAAATTTAAGCTTACTATTTTGTATTTGACTCTCAAAAACTTTCAAAGTACTCTTTAGCGCTATCAATTGATTGTAAGACTTAAGAACATTTAGCTTAATATTGCGAACAGCGCTCTCCCTTTCTATTTTTGCATTTTCATACTCCAACATAACAAGCTCCATTCTCTTTAAAACAGAAGGCGACAAAGAAAGACTCACAACAACTCCAAACCCTAAACCCCAATAATCTCTCTCTAACTCACTTAAAGCAGAGGCATTTCTACTAAGCGTAGAACTAAGGTTAACATTTGGAACAAAAACATTCCAGGCATTATTTTTATAAAGTTTTTTTATATTTTCCTTGTAAAGAGCATTTTCTGAATCTAAGCTATTTTTTAAAGCCATATTTACAGCTTGTTTAGGTGATATTTGAATAATTTCAGCAAAAGCAAAAGAAACAGTAATAAAAATTAAAAAAAATTTTTTAATTTGAAGCCCCCTTATAATAAAAATTAAAACTTTAAATTTATAAAACTTAATTACTATTTTCAATTCATTTGATTAATCATTATAATATAATACAATTCTAAGTATGAACATTTTCAAAATTTTATTTATTTTAAACTATACTCTTATTTTTTTGATAAAAATTTACCAAAACACTCTTTCTAAAATATTTGGACTACAATGCATATATAAACCTAGTTGCTCAAAGTACTCAATTGAATGCCTTAAAAAATACAATTTTTTAACAGCCTTAATACTAATGACATTAAGAATAATAAGATGTAATGCCCTATTCAAAGGAGAAGATGATTTTATTCCCCAACACAATCCTATTTCAACATCTTTAAAAGAATTTCAAAAAAGATTAATCAAATAAAGCCTTATATTTTTCTGGAACCCACATCTTTACAATTTCTTTATTGTTTTCAACAAATTCAATTGCATTCTGATATTCCTTACCCGGTTTTTTATCATTTTTATCCATTAAGGGCAATATTAAATCATCATCCCAATAAAAATGATCAAAAACATAGTATGCATCAAGATCATCGTTTTCAAGACCAAGCCTAACAAGAGTATGAACACTCTCAATTCCTCCCATAATTAAATCAGGATCATCAAGAAACTTAATTTCATACCTAGAAAAGGCCCAATGAGGCTTCCACAAAGGAACTAAAACCCACTCATTTCTCTTTATTGCAGAGTCTAAACTTGCAAGCATAACGCTCTCACTTGAAGGAACAAGCTCATACTCTTTGTTCAATCCATAATAATCAAGCGCTTGCTCTGTAACAATCTGAGTTCCAGCACCAGCATCTATACCAATCATTTTATTCTTAAACTTATCACCTTTACCCTTAAGCTCACTAATACTAAAAATTGGTACATAACTTGGCACTACAAACCCCTGAATGGTTCCCTCATAATTTGCACCAAGATCAACAAATTTTGTTTTCAGTTTTTCGTAATAAAATTTATCGGCTGTAGGAATCCAACAAGATACTGTACCATCTACTTTTCCAGATGCTAAATATTGATACATTACAGATGTTGTAACTGAAAATATTTCTGCATTGTAGCCCATTTTCTCAAAAACAACTTTCATTACATTTGTAGCTGCTGTTTCTCCACCCCAATTCACATATGCAATTTTTATCGATTTTAAATTCTTTGAGCTAGTTTTTTCATCACAAGACAAAAAAACGAAAAAAATACAAAGACTAAAAAATAATTTATTGATAAAATACATAAAACACCTCCATTTGTTTACTTATTATAAATTTCTAAAAATCTTTTAAATTTATTTTCTCTCTTCCCGCCATAATGATCTGTATTCAAATAGCTAAATTTAATAAAAATAGATTGCATAATCCTATCTAAAATAATAGCTATAATAACAACTGCTAATCCAGATATTAAACCTTCACCAAAATTTAATCTTTCTATAGAGTAAATCACAGTCCTACCCAAACCAGACGATCCAACCATTGCAGCAATTACTATCATAGATATTGCCATCATTATTGACTGATTAATACCCTCTATTATGCTTTGAAGAGAAAGGGGAAGCTGGACCTGTAAAAGAATACGAAGATCACTACTGCCAAAAGACTTGGCCGCTTCTATTACCTCATCTGGAACTTGAACAATTCCTAACCTTGTATATCTAATAACAGGAGGCATGGCAAAAATTATTGTAGCAAAAATAGCAGAAGCCGTACCCATTCCAAAAAAAGGAATAGCGGGAATCAAGTAAATAAAAGGAGGCATAGCCTGCATTAAATCTAAAATGGGTTTTAAAAAAACATAAAATCTTGGAAAATATCCTCCAGAAATACCTATGGGAATTCCCAAAATAACAGAAACAAATACAGAAACAAATATAATAGCTATTGTATCCATTGAGGCTTCCCAGAGATTAAAATATAAAATAAAAAAGAACCCGGGTAAAATTAAAAATACTAATCGCTTTTTCAAAAAAACAAAACTTAGTAAGCATACAGTCAAAATCAAAAAAATGGGATTAACAAAAAGAAATAAATTTTTTAAACTTTCATATAAAAAAATTATACTTTTAGAAAAACCTACCCCATCAGAAATTGAAAAATTATCAACCAAAAAATCAAAAAAATTATCTATTTTTAATATAAAAAAATCTTTACTCATAAATTTTTATCTCGACAATAACTTAGAAATTTCATTTAAATTAATATATCCGACAATAGCTTCTCTCTCTTTTATTATTAAATAATCTTGCTTATTTAAGTATTCAACAATTTTTTTTATCTCATCATTTAGCTCTAAATTTAAAGATACAAGATTATCATATCTTTTATTAAGGATTTTATCGTATAAACTAAAACTTTCACCCTGATACTTAATAATAACATTTAAACCATTATCACTACCAGAATTTAAATCAAAATCATCTCTTAAAATATCTTTTATTTTTAAAATATTTAAAACAGGCAAATTTTTAATAAAATTAGATATAAAATCCGTACTAGGATTAGCTAAAATTTCCAAAGGTTTGCCAACCTGAATAATTTTGCCATCTCTCATAAAAGCAATTCTATGTCCTAATTTAAAAGCTTCAATTAAATCGTGAGTAATAAACACCACCGTTTTTTTAAGCTTAGCCACTAATCTTAAAAGTTCTTCTTGCATTTCTCCTTTAATTAATGGATCAAGAGCTGAAAAAGCTTCATCCATTAAAAGAATATCTGGATTAACCACTAACGCTCTTGCTATTCCAACTCTTTGCTTCATTCCTCCAGAAAGCTCATTAATATACTTATATTTTGAATCTTCCAATCCCACAAGATTTAATACCTCAATAGCACGCTCTTCTCTTATCTTCCTAGGAACATGCTTAACCTCAAGTCCATAAGTAACGTTTCTCAATACATTCATGTGGGGGAAAAGTCCAAAATTTTGAAAAACCATTGCAAATTTTTCTTTTCTTAAATTAGAAAGATCTTTTCGATTTATAGCATTCATTTCCATGTTATTTACTAAAATAGATCCTGAATCTATTTTGTAAATACCATTTAAGCATCTTACTAAAGTAGACTTGCCACAACCTGACATACCCATAATAACTAAAATTTCATTTTCATAAACATCAAGATTAATATTAGCATTTGCAATAAAAATAGAAGATTCTTTGTAAATTTTCATTCTATCTTTACCATCTTCATAATCCTTTATAGCTTGACTTATCTGCCTTTTATCAACATGATAATAAAATGCTTTATAACAATCTCTAATCTTAACAGTAACCCTATCCAAAGCAAACTCCTCAATAAGCCTGCATTATACTTCATAACACATCACTATAAATTATACTAAAATTATTAAGTTTTTGCCGATCCGAAATAAAAAACAAAAGACCCTTTAAAGGATCTTTTGCTAACAATTTGTACTAATTAAATTAAAAATTTTATCTAAGCAATGACAAAACATATTGGGGAACCTGATTAGCTTGTGCAATCATTGCCATTGCAGATTGTGTTAAAATACTATTAGTTGTAGCTGCTACAACTTCATCTGTCATTGTAGCATCTTTTATTTGAGCATAAGATGCTTTTAGATTTTCAATAGCATATTCAGTACTATTCTTTATAGATTCAAGTCTATTTTGGAAAGCCCCTAAATTTGCTCTTTGATCACTTACCATTCTAATAGCATTTTCTATTTTAGCAAGTGATGTATTAGCATCAACTGTAGTTGTAACATTAACAGGAGAATTAACTCCGCCTTGAGAAGGTGCTGTAGCAGGCGCTGGCTGCTGGGCTCCTTCCTGTTGAGCACCTTCTTGAACAGGTGCAGTCTGAGCAGTTTGAGCTCCCTCACCAGCAAAAAGATTTGCAACATTAGCTGCATAAATATTTACAGCAATTGCTTCATCTTGATTTGCTCCCACATGAACTCTTAAAGTCCAAGATGCTTGAGAGCCTGAAAGTGATGCTGGTGTGTTAATTTTTGCAGGTTGCATTCCAAGCTCTTCAGCTGTTCTTACATTTTGAGCAGCAGATTTATTTGACAACATGTGCATTTGGTTATATTGAGCTTGATCAGCAATTCTATTGATTTCATCTGTAAGTTGCTCTATCTCAATTTGTATAGAACCTCTGTCTGAATCTGAGTATGTTCCGTTACCTGATTGAACTGCTAATTCCTTCATTCTTACTAAAACTTTTTCTACTTCATTCAAATTTCCTTCTGTTGTCTGAATAAAATTGATAGCTTTTGAAGTGTTTCTAGAAGCTTGTGACAAGCCTCTTATTTGAGCATTAATCTTACCAGAAACTGCCATGCCAGCAGCATCATCAGAAGCTCGATTAATTCTGTACCCACTAGAAAGCTTTTCTTGAGTCTTACTAAGATTAGCAGCATTAATGCCATTGTTTCTTGAAGCATTAATAGCTGATGTATTATGATTTATAATCATATATCATTCCTCCATGATAAAGTTTAATTATTTATTTTTGGCAAATCCTTTTACCTTTTAAAAAGAATAGCACAAAAAATAAAAAAAAAGAAACACAGATAGTAATATCAATAGCAATATAAACAATTACTATTGTTTATTTCTTTGATTAAAATCAAAAGCCTTTAATGTGTTTTCCTGATCTTTCATACGCTTGACAGTAAAATCCAAAGTATTAAGCTCACTCTCTACTTTTTTCTCTCTCTCATAGTACTTTTTTTTATAATCTTCAACCTTATTTTTTTGATTAACAATTTTCAAGTCATAATTTTTTATTTTATTATAAATAACTCCTCCGGAAGTCACAAGAGGCGATAAACAATCTCCTAGCATTTTAGCAATACCATCATCATATACTCTGTCGTCATTAAGGTCAAACAAAAAAAGTTCTCTAACGTTGTCAATATTATTACGAATTGTCTCATCAAACTTTTTCTCATCAAGCCTTAAATATCTAGAAATCCCGCCAGAAGAAGAAATAGAATTAGTAAAAACTCCCATTTGATTGATTATTGAAAAATTAGGATCACTAGTAACATAAGGCTTAAACATTATTGATTCTAACCTCGATTTAAGATTTTTCAATAAAAACTCAGACCTTAGAATGCCTAAATTTTTATAAGCCTCTTCTTTTTGAGAATCACTAAGATAAGTCAACTCTTCAATTATATTAGACTTTTGATTGCCAAGTTGGTCTTCATTAGAGCTAGCAATATTAATTTCAGCAAGAACCTCATTATAAGCCCCAATAAAATCCAAAAGAACCCTCTTAATGCCTTCATAATCAGGCTCGATTTTGGCCTCAACCATATCACTTGAAGCTTTTTTTAAACTTAATGTCACATTTGGAACCAAATCATTAATAACATTTGAATCTCTCTCGACATCTACTCCATCAAATTTAATTTTTGCATTCTCAGCAAAACTTTTAGCATTTATTGGTAAATGACCATCTCTATTTTTTGGATCAAAAATTTCGACATTACTAATCACAACTACTTTATTATTTGCTTTATTTTCAATATTTATTTCTTCTAAGCTAGAAAGCCCTCCAACATCAACTTCAACTTCTTCAAAGTTATTCGAAATATTTACTGAAGGAAGCTCTAAAGAGCCTTCCTTGCCAGATATTTTAATCATATTCATTTGAATATACTTTTTTCCTAAAGGAGTTTTCAAATCAGATCCAAGATCAACAACACTGTCTTCACTGTCAACTTTTGCATCCTTAAATGTAGCTTCTCCGGGATTAAAAATAATCTTACTATCAGACTCTTCTAAGCCTGTATCAAAATATCTAACTTCGAATTTAATTTTACTCCTAGATGTAATTTTAATATCTTCAGGAATTTCAATCGATACCTCTGAAAGCGGATTTAAAACAAGACCATTGTTATCAAAATCAAGCCTATTATTACTACTAGATTGATTTACAACAATATCTGAAAGGTCTGGATTAAAATTGGTTTTCAACTCACTTAAAATGCCAATTTGCCTAGCAAAAGATAATCCTTCCCCTTTAATAACAAGCTTATTTTCTTTACCATCCTTTAAAGATTGCAAAACAAACCGACTATTGCCATTTTTATCACTTTTTACTATTTTTGCAGATAAAAATCCTTTCCCCTTGTTATTAATATCTCTAACAAGCGCATCAATGTTTCCATTACTTCTTGCATTAATTTCTTTTTTACCAACTAAAAATATATAATCTCCTTCTGGAATCTTAACTTTTTTAGGATCAAAATTTGAAGACAAGAATACATCAGCTGATGCTATTTGATCAACAATTAGCTTGTGAGTTTCATTCTTAGATCCATATCGAGTAGACAAAGTTAAAACTTCGCTATTACTAGAATTTCCTGACATTAGATTAAAAGGACTGTTAAGTGATGTAATTTCTTTTGCAAGAGAATTTAAAGTAGATATTTTTCTATTAATTAACTGCCAAGCGCTCTTCTCTTGCTCTAAAGATTCAAGCTTCTTAAAAGAAGAGTCAACTTTAGCTTTATCGGGCTTAAGCATGGATTCACGAATTTCTTTAGTATTGTATTTACTCTCAAGACCAGGAACAAAAAATCCTGAAGCCATAATAATACCCTCCACAACACATTATATCATCAATAAAATTGAAAATAAAATATTATATATAATATAAGCTTTAAGCACACAAATACTTTAAAATAAAAATTATAAAAAGCAAAAACTTTAAAAAAAATTAATATCTATAGTAAAATTAATTAAGAGGAGCATGAAAATGCCAAGTTTTTGCTTATTCAACTCAAAATCTGTTTTAACTGGAAATGACAAATTAGATAATTCAGCAGTACTAATTAAAGATAATAAAATTTTTGATATTGTAACATCTGATAGGCTTGAAAAAATGGACCTTAAAGAATACCAAATGATTGATACAAAAGGCAACTACATAACTCCTGGTCTTTACGACAACCATATTCATGGATTTCACGGCCATGGAACAGACAAATGCTCAACAGAATCAATACTTAAAATGTCAGAGCATTTAGCACAATATGGCGTGGTAGGATTTTTGCCAACCCTTTATCCAAGACCAATAGATGAGATGATCAAAACTATAAAAATTTGTACAGCCGCAATTGGCAAAGAAAAAGGAGCTAAAATTTTGGGACTTCATCTTGAAGGACCATTTTTTTCTCCTGAGAAAAGAGGCGCACACCCTGTTTCTTACCTTCACGAACCTAGCGTTAAAGTAATGCAAAAATTAATAGATGCGGCTGGCGGAGTATTCACCGGATCAAATGGCAAAAAGAAAACACACATAAGCACAATGACTGTTGCCCCCGAACTTAAAGGCATGAGAGAACTTGCAATATTTTGTCTTGAAAACAATATAAACCTTCAAGCAGGACATACAAATGCAAAATATGAAAATATGATTGAAGGATTTCAAGTTGGCATACTTCACACAACTCATTTTTTCAATGCAATGTCAAAACTTGACCACAGAAATCCGAATGCAATAGGAGCAGTATTAATTCACGGAGATGTTTCTTGCGAAATTATTGCAGATGGTCACCACATACATCCAAAATTAGTTTTAATGCTTCGAAAGCTAAAGGATATAAGCAAAATAGTTCTTGTAACTGATGGACTTACTCCAACTCTTCAAACTTCTGGAAAACTAATCGCAAACGGAGATGAAGTTTATATTGCAGAAGATGGATTATTTCACAGCGTGAAAAGCAATACAATAGCTGGATCAGCGCTTACAATGATACAAGGCCTTAAAAATTTAGTAGAATTTGGTTACAGCCTAAGCGATGCCGTTCAAGCAAGCTCTTATAATCCTACAAGAATTCTCAATATTGATAAAAAAGGATTAATATGTCATGGATATGATGCAAACATCAATGTCCTAGATAAAGATTTTAATCTAAAATTAACAATGATAGAATCAAAAATAATTTTCAACAATCTCTAAATTTAACCTATTCAAAGGAGATCAACATGAGATTAATAATCAGACCCACATATGAGGATATATCAAGATGGGCAGCAAATCACGTAGCACAAAAAATTAAAAAATTTTCTCCAACAAAAGATAAGCCATTTATTCTGGGACTTCCAACAGGAAGCTCGCCAATTGGAATGTACAAGAATTTAATTGCATTAAATAAAAATGGAAAAATTTCATTTCAAAATGTCATAACTTTTAACATGGACGAGTACATAGGAATTGAAAAAAATCATCCTGAAAGTTACCACTCATTCATGTGGAAAAATTTTTTTTCTCAAATTGACATTAAAAAAGAAAACATAAATATACTAAATGGAAATGCTTTAAATCTCAAAAAAGAATGTGAAGAGTATGAAAAAAAAATCAAAGCTTTCGGAGGAATCATGCTTTTTGTAGGTGGAATTGGCCCGGATGGGCACATTGCTTTTAACGAACCGGGCTCTTCCTTAACATCAAGAACAAGAATTAAAACTTTAACACAAGACACAATCATTGCTAATTCAAGATTTTTCGAAGGCAATGTAAACAAAGTTCCAAAAAATGCACTAACTGTTGGAATTGGAACAATTATGGATTCTCAAGAAATTTTAATAATAGTAAATGGACATAACAAAGCAAGAGCACTAAAGCATGCTATTGAAAAAGGGGTTAACCACATGTGGACTATTAGCGCACTTCAATTACATAAAAATGCAATAATAGTATCTGACAAAAATGCAACTTATGAATTAAAAGTTGGAACAGTAGAATACTTTAACGACATAGAAAAAGAAAACTTTAATAATGACTTAAAATAAATTACTTGATACTTTCGGGTAAAGTACTAAGCCTAAAATTAATAATCTTTACAAAACAAAAACTAATTATTAGCTTCATTGTAAATTTTTGAAACTTCTTCCCAATTTAAAGCCTTTAAAAATGCATCAACATATTCAATTCTTCTATTTTGATATTTAAGATAATAAGCATGCTCCCAAACATCAATACCTAAAACCGGTTTATAAAGCTTCATTAAAGGACTATCCTGATTAGGCATTGAAATCACTTTAAGCCCACTATCAGGACACAGCACTAACCATGCCCAACCACTTCCAAAAATTTTCATTGCAGTATCTTTCAAACTAGCCTTAAGAGCCTCTAAACTTCCAAAAGCTGCATTAATATCACTTTCAAACTTTTCTAAAAGATTACTCTTATTTCCTGGTTTTAAAGTTCTAAAATATAAAGTATGGTTCGAATAACCCCCAGCATTATTTCTTATTGGGGTTTGAAATTCTTCTGGAAAATTGTGAATATTTTTTAATATAGTTGATACGTCTTTTAAATGACTTTTTCCCATTTTTTCAAAAATAGAATTTAAATTCACTACAAAACCATTATGATGCTTGCTATGATGAATTTCCATAGTTTTAGCATCAATATAAGGCTCAACAGCATCATAAGCATAACCAAGCTTTGGCAGTTCAAACATAAAAACCTCCTATTACTAACTTTTACCATGACAATTTTTGTATTTCTTCCCACTTCCACAATAACAAGGCTCATTTCTACCTATTTTAGGAGAACTTCTAACCACTTGAATATTAGAAACACTTTTACTCTCGTTAATAACAATTCCTGAAAGTTCTTTATGGATTGCATTAACATTTTTAGTTTTTTTAACTGACTTAAAATCGGAAGAATTTCCATCTAACTTTAATTGAAGAACACGCCTTATGGTAGAAACTTTAACGTCTTTAATAAGCTCGCTAAATATTAAAAATCCCTCTTCTTTATACTCTGTAATTGGATTTTTATTAGCATAAGACCTTAGATAAACAGCTTCTCTTAAAGAGTCTAAATTTGCAAGATGCTCTTGAAATTTAAAATCAATATTTTTCAAATATTCATATCTTAAAAATCCATTAAAAAGGTCCTTACCTACCAAATTTTCCTTTTCGTCTAAATTTGCCTTTGCTATTTGCATCAGCTTAGATTTCAAATCAAAAGAATTAATATTCTCAATAGACCCAAGACTATCAAGCATATAGGCAAAAATCAAATTGACCTCATTTAAAAAAACATTTGAAACTACGCTACTTTTTGTTCCCTCAAGCAAAAAATTAAGATACTCTTCTAAAGCAATAAGAATACGATCCTTAATAGCTGTATCTTCAAGAATAGAATTCCTCTGAGCATAAATAAACTCCCTCTGCTTTGTAATAACATCGTCATACTCTAACAAATGCTTTCTAATTTCAAAATTTCTATCTTCTACTCTTTTTTGAGCATTGATTAAAGACTTAGTTAAAAGAGAATGCGTAATAGGCTCTCCTGTTGCCATTCCAAGCTTTCCCATTAAAGATCTTAAATTGTCCCCAGCAAAAAGACGCATTAAATCATCCTCAAGCGATACATAAAATCTTGACCGTCCAGGATCACCCTGCCTTCCACTACGCCCACGAAGCTGGTTGTCTATTCTTCTTGATTCGTGACGCTCACTACCAATAACATAAAGTCCGCCAAGGCTTTTAACTTCATTGTAGTCTTTTAGATAATTTTCTCTCTCGTTTTTAACAGCCTCTTGAAATTCTTCAAGACTTACATTAGTTCCAATTTTTTTTCTAACCCTATGTTCAATATTGCCTCCAAGCTTGATATCTGTACCACGACCAGCCATATTTGTAGCTATTGTAACTGCATGTTTTGCTCCAGCCTCAGCAATAATAAAAGCTTCACGAGAATGATTTTTTGCATTAAGCACTTCGTGCTTAATGCCTCTATTTCTAAACATAGCTGATAAAATTTCAGATTTTTCAATTGAAACAGTCCCTACTAAAACTGGCTGTCCCTTCTTGTAGGTTTTATAAACCTCATCTGTAATCGCATTAAACTTAAATTCTTCTGTATAATAAATAGTATCATCCTCATCTATTCGTGCTAACAATCTGTTTGTTGGAACTACAACTACATCAAGATTATATATTCTATGAAATTCTTTAGCCTCTGTATCAGCTGTACCCGTCATTCCAGAAATTTTATCAAACATTCTAAATAAATTTTGGAAAGTAATGGTTGCCATAGTCTTATTTTCATTAGCAACCCTAACCCCCTCTTTAGCTTCAATAGCTTGATGAAGTCCATCAGAATATCTTCGTCCTGTTAGAACTCGGCCAGTAAATTCATCTACAATCTCAACCCCAGAATCACCAACAATATATTCTCTATCTTTTAAAAAAAGCAAATGAGCCTTCAATGCTTGAGTCATATAGTGAACATAATTAAAATTAGAATCAGTATACATAGACCCACTAATAATACCTTTAGAAACTAAAAGCTGCTCAAGATTATTAAGTCCTTTAGCGGTAAAAGAAATTCTTTTAGCTTTTTCATCAACAGTATAATCACCATCAAGATCATCTATTTCTAAAGGATAATCGCCTGTTTTGGGATCCTTAGCACACTCTTTTAAAAATGATACAAGAGAATTAACCTCAAGATAGGCACTAGTACTGCCTTCAGTAGGTCCTGAAATAATCAAAGGGGTTCTTGCCTCATCAATTAAAATAGAATCAATCTCATCAATAATACAATAATTAAACTTTCTTAAAGATTTTTCATTCAAGTCATAACGCATATTATCTCTTAAATAATCAAATCCAAGTTCATTATTTGTAACATAAGTAATATCTTTGGCATATTGAGCTTTTCTTAACTCATAATCCATATTAGATAGAACAACCCCAACGCTAACACCTAAGAGATCAAAAACGGGTTTCATCCAATTGGAATCACGCTCTGCAAGATAATCATTAACAGTAACAATAATAACCCCATTCCCTGTTAAACTATTCAAATAAGCAGCCTGAACTGACGAAAGGGTTTTTCCTTCTCCTGTTTTCATCTCTATTATTTTACCCTTGTGAAGAGCAAGTCCTGCAATGATTTGAACATCATAAGGCCTTTCTTTAAGACGCCTTCTAGCAGCTTCTCTAGAAAGAGTAAAAGCTCTCTCTAAAATACTCTCTAAAGAATTGCCCGATTTCAATTCAATTTTAAGCTTTTCTGTCTCTTTTGAAAAATCTTCATCTGCTAATAATAACGCCCAATGTTCAAGCTTATTAATATTTCTTAAAGCTGGAAGATAATCTTTTAAATCTCTTTTACTTTTTGAGCCAATGGTTGCCTCAAGTACTGCTTTTAACATGCTAGGTATTAATTCTCCTAAATAATTGACTTAAAGTCATTTTAAATAATAATATAAAAATATGAAAAAGAACTATAAAACTCTTATATTAAGCTTACTTTTTGCAATTATATCATGTAATACTAAAACTTTAAACGAACTAGGAGAAGAACAGTTCAAAATACCATTTGGAACACTTCCTGGCGAAATAATGCCCCTGGATAACAAATTTACAAATTCAAGTTTTGATATCAAAACATATAATGGGTTGGTATACATTGCAGAAATAAAAACAAATAAATTGATGATTTTTAACTCATATGGAAAACTAATACAAACTTATCAAAATGGAATTTTTAAATCAAATCCCGATCTAAAAATAAAAAAAATAGATTTTGAAGGAATTCAAGCAATATACCCACTAAAAGATTTCATTATTATCGCAGATAAACTAAATAATCAAAAATCAAAATTTGACCAAAAAGAAAATATTGCTTACTTTATGAGAATACTGATACTAAACAAAAACTTGTCTGTAGAAATTTTAGGTCAAGAAGGTTTAAACGGAACACCATTTCCACAAATTTACGATGTCAACGTTGATGAGAATGGTAACATTGCAATAATATCAATATATAGCGAAGGCTACATAATATATTCTTATAATAAAGACTTCTCTCCGCTTTATAAAATTTACGTCAATAAAAACTTACTAGACACAATTGACAATCAAAAGAAAAAATACAATATTTCAATAGATAAAGTTTTTTTTGAAGTTAATAAAAAAACCCTTTATGTAAAAATCACTTACTATGAAAATATTGGTGACAATGAAAATATAAACGACCTTGGAATTAAAATTAAAGATCAATATATCTATAAATTAAGTTTAAAGAAAAATATAGAATTTGAAGTGATAAATAAAATTGTTCTTCCTAAAAACTTACTAGACGATAAACAGGAAAGCTTTATCAATATTATTAAAATACAAAAAGACAAAATAATAGCATCTACTAACATGAAAAACTTATCTAACAATTTAATATGGAAATTAGACAACAAGGGCTTAATTAAAGATCAAATAGCTTTAATTGAACCCTCAAATTTAATATTCCTCTCTGAGAGTTTATCTAAAGATGGAATACTTAGCATACTTTATGGTGGGAAAAATGGCGTTAGTGTTTACTGGTGGAATTTAAATACATTGTTAAAATTATAATAAGATTAAATTTGCAATATAATGAAAAAAATTGATTGCTTCAATCAACAATTAGAAACTGAATACCGAAAAAAATTAAAAAAACATATCATTGTTGGGACAATCTTTGTTATAATTCTTTTATTTTTTAAAATTGTACTAATTCCTAAAATTCAAAACCACGAAAACAATAAAAACAATATAAAAATCATAATTAGTTACAAACAAAATAAAAACAGACTATCTTTAAAAATAAACATAGCAACAAATAAAATCTCCTACCTAGGAAAAGCCAAGCTAGATATTTACCTAAATAATAGATTAATTGAAAGCAATATGATTTATATAAGCAGCAAAAACTTCACAACATATGCTAATATAATCTATCAAAATGAAAGTTTATTAAGTATAATACTAAAGAGCAATGGTAATAACAATGTTTTTTATAGCAAAAGAATAAAACCTAGGGGATAAAATATGATACAAATATACTTCATGTCTGTTTCACTTAACATCTTGGGAGGAATAATACTTGCATTCCCAATATTAATAGAAAAAATAAAATTTTTGAAAGTTTTTGAAGATTTTGTAAATCTAATAAACGAAAACAAAAAAGTAAAAAGCATTTTTGGATTATTATTTCTAATAACCAGCACCCTTGAAATAATCAAGCCCTACAAATTGCCAATAATTGGAAATTTGATTCCTGCTATAAGTTTATTTTTAATTGGATTTATTTTGTTTTTAAACCAAAAATTACCAACAGAGATTCAAAATAATAAAAAATATGGAAAATTCAAATCAATACTTGAACACAATCAGCAATTAATTGGCATTATATCAATCATTATAGGAATAATTCATTTTTTAGCAGCAGAAATACCTTTATTATAAGGTCAAAAATAAAAATGCAATTCTTCATGATCTTAAAAAAACAGTTTCAACATGATTTTAATAAAATAAAGCTATTGAAAAGCAACTTGACTTTGGCATAAGCTTTATATATTATTATTACTAATTTGGTAATGTGACTTTAATCACCAACCAATAAAAGCCATAAAATGGTGTAAAGGAAGAAGATACAATGATATTTAGCACATATAAATATTTAAAATTAGCAATAATGCTTATGTTAATACTGGGTTGCGCTTTTTTTAAAAAACCACAATCTGTACAACAAGACAGTAATATTGGAAAGCCCATAAGCGATGAAAAATTACATTTAATATCAGGCAAAATTTTAAATAAAAAATTGCCAATAATATCCGGCAATCATGACGTAACTTGGATAAAAACAAAGGCAATGACGATCCTAGATGAACATGGAAAAGCAATACCAGAATTTAAAAACAAATTTGGATATTCTTACATATTATCTCCTATAAAAATGGATGATAACCACAGCAATTTCACATCACTATTAATACTTTTTGAAACAACTAAAGATGGGGATAAAGAATATGAAATTGAAGATATTAAATTAATAACAGCTGGCTCTAACCTAGAGCTTAAAAATCCACTTTTGGTTGTTGAAAATTCACAAGAAGAAGGATACGTTACTGCATACCCATTTGGAATGTTAATGAGCGACGAACTTAAAAATGCTTTTAAATTAACATACCAAAATGGTCATTGGAATTATATGATTGCAGACTTAACTGTCAAAAACAAAACTACTCAAAAAACCCAAACTTACAAAATTTCTCTTAATTCAAAATTAATTATTGACTTTTTAAAAGACGTTCTAAAAGAGAATTCTATCTTAAAAGACATAGCTGGAGATCTATTTGAAGATATATAAATATATACAAAAAGGAATGCATCATGAGTCTTAAAAAATTTATTTTAACCTTGATAATTTTTTCCCTGGCTAAAAATATTTTTTCTAAAAACGAAATTAATATCTTTGAAAACAACAATTATATTGTAAAAGAAAATATTAAAACAAGCCTTAAAAAACTAAAGCAAAATTTTTTACTTGCATCTGTTGATATTGCCATTAGCCAACCTTACATGGAATTAGTAGATTTAAATGGAAACGCAATAAAAGAACTTGATGGAATTAGCTATTCATTTATAAATGCATTTTCAAAAATTGGATCTTCTGCTATTATTTCATTTGACCTATCAGACGAAGCTTCTAAAAAATACAAAATCACAAAATTAGAATTTTTAAGTCCAGATGAAGGCAATTTTATTAGCCATCTAAGCATACTCACCAGCGGGAAACAGCAATCAAAAAAAGATCTCTCAAAAGATGCTTATTCGTTTGGCACATTAAAAACTGAGTCTCTCTCACAAACAATTGCGGGATATTACAAAAATAGCAACTGGTATTATATTTTAGCAACAATAACAGTAGAAAATAATACAAGTAACGAAGTTCAAACGTACCAAATTAGAATTAACCCCAAAATATATAATGATTTCCAAAAAGAATTAAGATCACATTTTAAAGGCAATAAAATAAAAAATTTCCCAATACCGGTTACGGAACAAATCACAAATTAATAGAAAAAAAGATGTTACTTCCCTAAGATAGCTAAATATATGATAATATGGCAATGAGTAGTAACAAGACAATAATAATAAATTTAAATAATTTAGAGCACAACTTAAGTTTAATTAAAAAGAAAATTGGTGAAAAAGAAATAGTGGCTACTTTAAAAGCTGACGCATACGGTCATGGACTTATAGATGTTTTTAAATTTTTAAAAACAAAGAAAATAAATTATTTTGGACTTTCCAATATTGAAGATGCTAAAAAACTTAAAAAAATTGAAAAAAGTACAAAAATATTAATGTACGTTAAAGTTGATAAAAAAGAAATTAAAAATTTAATTAAACTTGAGTTATTGCCATTTGTTGCTGATTTTGAATATCTATTTTCAATAGAAAAAGAGTGCTCATTGCAAAAAAAGAAAATAAAAGTCCACTTAAAAATTGATATTGGCATGAATAGATATGGAATAAAAATAGATCGTGCCCTTGAAATAGCTACATATATTCAAAATTCAAAATTTCTAGAACTAGAAGGAGTCTGCTCACATCTCCCAACAACAGAGAACTCCAAAATCACGCAAAAACAAGTAGAAAAATTCTTATTTTTTTTAGAAACACTTAAACAAAAAAATATTAATCCCAAATTTATCCACATTTCTAATTCAGGACACATTGTCAATTACAAACTAAGTCCAAAATTTAATATGGTAAGACCAGGGCTTATTCTTTACGGTTATTACCCATCATCAAAAAATAAAAAAACTCCCCTGAATTTCAAACCTGTACTAAATTTATTCTCAAAAGTAGTATTTATCAAAAACGTAAAAAAGGGCGAAAAAATTTCATATTCAGGCACATTTCAAGCTAAAGAGGATATAACAATAGGCATTATTCCAATCGGATACTTTGATGGAATACCTCAAAACATAAATAATAATTTTTATTTTTTAATAAACAATAAAAAATGTAAAATACTAGGAAAAGTTTGCATGAATCTAACAATAGTAGAAATTCCTAAAGACTTAAAAGTTAAAACGGGTTCAAAAGTAGAAATTGTATCAGAAAAATTAAATATAGATGAAATGAGCAAATCTTCTAAAAGAAGTCATTATGAATTACTATGCAATATAGGAAAATACGAGAGCAGAAAATACTTATATTAAATTACCCAAAGAATCAAATTTTTGAAAATCTATCAAATTGCCTTTAGCATCATAAATCCACTTATAAATTGCAAACCCTCCAACATCATCTCTTAATCTCAAATCTGGGCCATGATTTGACTGTTTTGATATTTTTCCAAATTTATTGTATTCATATTTATAAACACTAACACCATGAATATCATCTTGCAATTGACCTAAGCTACCAAAATTTTTTTTAGAAATAAGTCTATTTTGCTTATCATATTCATATAAATATTCAAAAACATAATTACAATCAGCAACCAAAACTCCATCCTTAGAATAATTTTTTTTTGAAATCATATTACCATTAGAATCGTAACTAAATTTATACTTTGAAACTCCTTCAAAATCATCTATTGGATTAATAAAATCTCCCCCAAAATGTTCTTGAGAAATAAGAAATCCTTCTTTGTTGTAAGAGTATCTGTAAATCATTACACCTTTAACATCAGCCATTAAATTAAAATTTTTATCAAAAAAAATATTCTCTATTAGATAAAACTTGTCATCATATTTATAACTATAAATAGCAATGCCTTTAAAATTATCCATTATTTCATACTTTTCTTCATAAACAGTCGGAATATCTCCTTTATAATTTTTATTAATTTTATTACTATAGTTTATTACCCTCTTTTCATTATTTTGAATATAAAAAATAGTTTTCTTCATAGCATAACCATTTTGACCAATTGTTAAATTATTATTATAATCATAATTATATTCTTTGTAATAACAATCTTTATCTTTAAAATAATATTCATAACGATATATTGATACATTGTTTTCATCAGGAGTCAAGTTATTATTAATATCATAATTTAAAATTTCAATAACCTTCCCATCAACATCATAATGATATATTTTAGTAGCTACAGAAAATGGATTTGAATCAATATGGGCTGACTTATCAAGATACTCTTCTTTAATAAGATTATGATTGGCATCATACGTCAATCTAAACCCACAAGTACCATTTTTTGACCTTACAACATAATCATTCTCATCATAATATAAAACCGTTTTGACAAATTTAGTATGATCATAACTAATCTTTGTAAAATATACATTATTTAAATCTTTAATTTGAACACCTGATTCATTAAATCTGTAAACACTAAACTCTCTCTCGTTATCGTATAAAAAATGATAATAAGCAACATTATATCTATCCCTAACCATTTCATTAGACTTATTATAATTAAAAATATTTTTAATTCTGCCATCACTCATATATTCTATATGCTCAATATAAACACCATTATTATTTTTAAAAGCAAGTCCTCTATTTAGAAATATACGCCTTTCACTGCGCTTAGATCTTTCTATTTTAATTTGGTTTGCATTAAAAAAAGAAGGCATTAAAATGCTAAGCTTCCCAATATAATCAACTAAAATAAGATTATTATTGCGATCATAAGTAAATTTATATCCGTATTCCTCTTCAGACTCTTCTTTTGTAATCTCATATTTACCTACTATATTGTAATTAACAGAATAATCTGCAAACCTATAGTAAACTTCTTTTGAAAAAAGAGAAGCACTTATAAAAAATATTATAAATAACATGAATAAATTCCTTGATAAATCAGACTTATTTTGATAGATTTATTATACAATAAATCTATCAAAAGGAGCTAAAATGGCAAAAATTTCTAAAAACGCCCAAAGAGTAGGTTCAAAAGAACTAACAAGTCGATGGGGAGGAAAAATTGTAATGAAATCAAAATTTGAAAATGGAAAAATAAAGCACTATGCAGAATGCCAAACTTCAAAAAATACAGCAAGAAAACCAAGAGATTTATTTTAACAAATAAATCTACTTATAAACACTATTTTTTTTGTATCCTATCACCAAATTTGACCCATGCTTCATCTTGTTCTTTTTTTGTATAATTTTTATTAACTGCTTGCTTAGATGTTGCATCTTTTTTAGGAAAAGAATTTCTAACTTGCTCTTTTATCTCCTCTCTTTGCCTCCTAATTTTTTCCAACTGTCTTTTAACCCTTTCGTTTGGATCAAAAAGCCCACTTCCACTTTTATTTAAGCCAGCTCTAAAATCCAATCTAGATAAAGCTTCTTTATAGCTTTGATGCTTGCCTGTTAAAAACAAAACAATTCTTTTAAACAAACTTAAATCTTTATAAGCAGCATTCAAAAGCGAATACAAATCAAGTTTATATATTTTATATAAAGGTAGAAGTTCATTACTGTTTTTAAAATATTTTGCCGCCTCAACCTTAATCAAATCTTTAAGATGAACCTGAACACTTTGTGTTTTATAAATTCTTCTGTAATGAGAAACAATAAGATCGAGAAATTTAACTTTATTTTTTAAACAATATTCATTCATAGTATACCCAGATACTAATCTATTGAGAACTTCTTCTAAGCCTTCTTCTGTAAAAATAGCAGAAGGATCATCTCCAAAACTAAGAATTTTAAATATACTAACCCTTAATTCACTATTAAGAAATTGCAAAACCTTCTCATACTCTTCTAGAAAAAACTCATATGCAAAAGGTTTGTATAAATGAAAATTTTCTTTTACTTGAAATATTTTTGGCAAAATATCGTGAATTTTAGATTCAAAAAAATACATATTAGCAACTAATAAAAAATTTTCAGGATCACTAAGGTCTTCAGAGTAAACTTTTAGAATGCTAAAAAACTCCTCTGTATTAATTGGTCCCTTTTTAAACTCTAATGTCTTTTCAATTGCTTTTAAAGATTCATCAATTTTAATAGCTTCTACAGCTTTAAGCTCTTCTAAGTTTTTTTCATTTTTAATAAAAAGATTAAGAAAATCCAAAAAAACAAAATAATTTTTTGAAAAAGTGATTCCTTTCTTAGCAAGAACTTCCTCCTTAATTTCAATCATGCCAGAGAGAATCTTGGAAATAGCTCCAATAATATTCTTACCCTCTTCTAAAGCTCTCTCATAATCACTAAGTTTTAATCCTTTTACTCTAACGAAAACATCTTTTACAATATTATTAGAAGCAATATTGAAAAATATTTTTTTAACAAACTCAACAAAATATAAAGCCTTGCCCGACGGAATTATCAATGATTTCCAAACCAATATTTCTTTTAATTGTGATTTTGTTTCAAAAAACTTATGGTTAATATCCGAATCTGCAATAGTTACAAACTCATTCTGGAAAACCAATAAACTAGATTCTACGTTCTTAAGGGTAAGCAAAGAACTAAAAAGCTCTATTCCTATATAAGTTTTCAAAAATAAATCGTCAATAGAATAATAATAAAAATCATAACTGGCCTCATCGGTCAAAATTATACTATCTGGTAAAAATTCTCCATCTGTTGCTATTTTATTAGTAATTATTCCTCTTTTAACTTCATAAAGTTTACGAAATAAAAAATCAAGCTCACCTTTTAAACCCCGTATTTTAACAGAATACTCTTCTATAAAGGAAGAGTATTCTATAACACCCTTTTTATAAGCCAAAATCGTTTTCAAAATTGATTTTTGGGTATCAGAAGATATTCCTAATTGAGAAATCAAAATATCTATTTCTTTGTTGCTCATATAAAAAATTTCTGGTAATTTTTTCATATTGTTCCTTATATTACATTAAAATAATAAAGCATATTACATAAAAATATATTAACAACCTAAAATTAAGATCACATAATCAATAAAAGTTAAATAACATTAAATTATATAAAATATATAAAAACAAAAAAATTGAAGAAATGCCTCTGCTGAAAACCCCTTTAAATTTAACCACTAAGAATAAAACTAAAGTTACAAATACCATTATACTAAAATCTAAAATATAAATATCTTTTAGTAAAATGGGTTTAAAAAAACTACTACTAGCCAAAATAAATCCGATATTAAAAATATTGCTGCCGATAATGTTTCCAAATGCAATATCTGATTCTTTTCTAATTATCGCAAAAAAAGACACAACAAGTTCGGGCACACTTGTTCCAAAAGCTACAACTATAATTCCAATTAACTTTTCACTAACATTAAAAACATTATTAGCAACATAAATAGCTCCATCCACTAATAATTTCGATCCCAAATATAAAAAATACATGCTAATAAGAAAACTTAACGCATTTAAAAATATTAAACTTAAACTTTGATTTAAATTGCCTGTACCTTCTTGAAAAGAATTCTCCAAACCACCATACATTTTTTCTTCTTTATAAAATAGCAAAAGATAGGACAAAAACAAAATAAAGATACTCAATGAACTAAAACGATTATAAGGAGTTGCAAAAAAAGAGTAAGATCTAAAATCAAATGAAAGCAATAAAAGAAGAAACATTAATAAAAATAGAAACATAAAAGAAAGCTTGAGTCTTTTAAAATCTGCCTTAATCCTTAAAAAAAATCCTGCTAAAGGTAGCGCAAGTAACATATTAATAATATTGCTGCCAATAACATTAGAAACAACAATTTCATTTTTACCCTTAAAAGCCGCCACCAAACTTGTAAAAAGCTCTGGTGCGCTTGTTGAAAAAGACACTATTGTAACCCCTATTAAAAGCGTTGGAACTTTTAAATAAGTAGCAATACTAACTGAACTTTTTAAAAGCAAATCGCCACCAAGATACAATAAAAAAATACCAAAGCCCACATAAAAAAAATGAATAAAATGTTCCAAATGAATCTCCTTTATAAAAAAAATTAAAAAGAATCTAAATATTCTCTTAAACTGCCTTTAACCATATAATAAACATTAGATGCGTTCCAAAGACTAAAGCCACTGCCAAATGACTCTTTAACCCCTTTAAGCTGAGACTTTAAATACTGCAAATAAACCACATCATCTACAAACCTTTCTCTTCCTAACAAAAAAGCTTGAACATAAGGCCTAATCACAACTCCATCTAAAGAAAACACAAATGCTCTATCGCTACCCTCTTTATAAATTTTATAAGCTCTTTTTGTATAATAAGAATCACTTGGCAAAAAATCATTAGTATAGTGCGAAGGATAAAACATAGGAGATATAACGTCAACATAATCTGATAACATTGCAATATTTTGTCCAATACTATTAGTAGGAAACCAACCATTATATCCATAAATATCAACAGAAATAGGAACATATAGCTGTTCTCTTGCCATAATCAAAAAAGATTCAAGAGCATCAACAGGTCGCATAGCATACTTACTAATTCTTGAGGTTGCAAGCGATACAGGCCCATCTGATGGAAATCTAATGTAATCAAATTGTATCTCATTAACTCCAAAAGATTGTATTTCTTTTGCAATAGAAATATTATACTCCCAAGTAGCAGGAGAAAAAATATCTACCCAATGCTCTGCTTGCACATATTTCACAAGGCCATTAGCATCAATTTTTTTAATTAAATGCGCCCAAGGTTTACCTGTCCTTTTGTTCCAAAGAGCATGTTGAAAATTATTATAATAATATAATTTTGCATCTTTAAATACAACACACCTTGCAATAACATAAATCCCAAGCTCTCTAGCTTTTTTAAGAATGTAAGAAACATCAATCAAGTTTTTAACAGATCCCAACTTATTAGGTAAAGAAAGTCTACTAGAATAAGTTAAACTACCATTGTCATCTTTAAAATCAATTACAACAGCATTCATGCCTGAATCTTTAATAAATTTCAATTTTTCATCAACTGCCTTGTTATTACGCAATGTATATGCTGTTAAATAAATAGACCCTTTATTTTTAGCAAGTTGCATCCTTTGTGATTTTTCAATAAAATTCTCATCTTGCAAAGATAATTTTCCAATAAATACCCATTGACCATTAAAATAAGAATAAAAATGATTATCATATGTTCTCACTAAAATTTTTTCCACATTCTTGCTAGATAAATCCAAAATACGTACTATTTGCTTTTTAAAAGGAAATGAAATTTTCTTAATAAATCCAATTTTATGACTAATTAAAAAAATATCTCCATAAATTCCAGGAGAAAAATATAAATTATTTACCTCTTCTTTTGAAAACTCAACAGCACTAATAATGTCATAATATCCTGCACCCAAATAAACCTGAGGAATTAAATGATTTAAATTTTTAAAACTAACAGCCCCATTAATACTAAGATAAATCCCATGAATAGCGGTTCCAATAGCAATACGCTTATCATCTCCTTGAGAAAATGCACTTGATGTAATATATGCATTACTATTAAATTTATCAGTTCCCACCAATCTTCTAAAATTTTTCGAATAATCGTAAGAAACATAAAGATTACTACTTGTAGTTAACAATAAGCTTGAAGAATAAACATCCTCATAAATAGAAGTAATTCGACCAGGAGTAAGCTTATTAAAAGGGTAAACCCATCTGGAATCTATCCCACTAACTTGAACTTTAGTTATTCTTCCATTAATATTTTTACTAAGAAATCCCTTGTGGACAAAAAACAAACTATATTTTTTAAAAAACTCCTCATCAGTTAATGAATATAGATTAAAAACCTTAAAAGAATAAAAGAAGAAAGTAACTACCCAACAGAGAAAAATCTTCATATACATTAATATATGATACTTGCAAATCAAAAAATATCAAATAACAATAATTTTTATTTGATTAATTAAACTTTAATTAAATTGATCAATATTTAAAACTTATAACAAATTTCAATTTAAAAAAATATTAAGCTCTTCCATAAAGCCTTGTAATAAAACTTATATTTTTACTCAAAGTAGCATCCAAATCGCTTTCCAATAATCTAAAAATCCAATTATTTAAAGCACTCTTTGAAGTATCTGCCCTAAATTCACTTCCCAAATCAATATAATCTTGCATTGGCACTATTACATTATCAGAAACACTGCTCATAGAACCTCTTATCATGCCCCAAACAACAAAATCTTCATTTGTATTTAAATAATCAAAAATATACTTTTTATGCAAATCATCTAAAGAATCGATAAATGTACGTATTGTATCATTATCACCAATTCCTGTGTAAACTATGCAATTTTTAATATAATTATGAGGAAGATTCTGATTGCCTGAATCAAAGTCAAAGGCAAACTTCATTATTTTCATTCCTGGAAAATTAAAAAAATCTCTTAATCTTGAAACATCTTCAAGATCATTTTCAAAATCTTCAACCCAAATTTTTAAATCTTTAATTTCATTTAAAAGAAAATTAAAAAAATCTCGTCCCGGTGACTTTACCCACAAGCCATTAAAAGCATAAGGCTCATCAACACTAACTTCCCAGGTAGAAACAAAACCTCTGAAATGGTCAATTTTAATTATATCCACATACTTTCTTAAAAACCCAATCCTTTTTATCCACCATTCATATTTAACTTTCTTTAAAACATTCCAGCTATAAGCCGGACTATCCCAAACTTGATCTTGTTCTAAAAAATAATCTGGTGAAATTCCTGCAACCTTATCTTTGCTTGCATCAAATCTTAACTTAAAATATTTCTGATGTGCCCAAACATCAGCAGAATCATATGCTATAAAAAGAGGCACATTCATAACTAGCTCAATCCCTTTATCATTTGCATAGCGCTTTAAAGCTTGAAGCTGTGAAAAAAAGAAATACTGCAGCACTTCTTGCACTTTAATCTCTTTTGAAAGGATATTCCTCAATTTAAACAAGTCTTTTTCATTTCTCTTAAGAATTCCTCTGTCAAAAAGAATATTAAATGCATCCTTTGATCCTTTAGAAAAATATTCTTTGAATGCAACAAAACTTGCAAAATCTAAAAGCCAATAAGAAGAACTTTTTTTGAATTTTTCAAAGCTTCTAATCTCATCAACTGAAGCTCTATTAATAAAATTTAAAGCAGCTTCTTTGAGAAATTTATCTTTCAAATTGATTTTTTTTAAATCAGAATATCTGGTTTCATTTTCTTTTAAAAGAGTCAAATCTGAATCTATAAATTTATCAAGAGCTTCTAAATCAATATAATAAACATTACCAGCAAAAGCCGAAAAAATTGAATAAGGAAATTTTGTAAAATCAGAAGGAGAATACGCAAACATTTGCCAATAACTTTGCGAAGAAGAAAACAAAAAATCTATAAATTTATAAGCCCCTTTACCCAAATCTCCAATGCCATATTTAGATGGCAAAGAACCGATGTTAAGTAAAATACCGCTTTTTCTTTTTAAATTTAAATTAATTCTTATTTTTTTATGTTTCATATAAAATCTCCTATTAATTAATAATTTAAAATAATTATCCGCTGTGCTATAAATTATAATCAATATCAGATCAGAACAAAACATTAAATAACGATTTTAAGAAAAATTTAGAAATTAAATACTTTTATGATAAAATCTATTAATGGGTGCTAAAGCCGCTATACTATTGTTTTTAGTTCAAAACTTAGCTTTGTCTTCTGAAGTCTTTGAATTCAAATATATCAAAGGAGCAAAGTTTAGATTAGAAGGTAAAGACAATCAAAAAATATATTTCAACGGCTATTATAACTCAAGTTCTACAACTAATATTCAAATTTCAAGCGAAATAAAAGATACAAAAGAAAAATTTGCAAACATTAAAGCTTTTTTTAGAATCTTGAAAAGAGAAAATATTAATGAACCCTACCTACTAAACGAAGAATTTGAAGAAACTTTCAGCGTAAATAAACAAGGGGAATATAAAATACGCTCAAATCAAAAAAGACCTTCTGTCAGAGGCATTCCAAGATTTCCAAAAACACCAATCAAAATAAATGAAAAATGGACATATCCCGCAGAAGAATATATAGAAGCATCAAAAATAGACAGTAGCATAAAAGATTTCATTGTAAAATTTAATGTTGACTACGAATATAAAGGAAAAGAAGAGTATAATGGCAAATATTACGACATAATTTTTTCGAATTATGAATCACATTACAATATAAAAAACATCTCTTTCCATCAAAAAGTCAATCAAAAAATTTATTTTGACAATGAACTTGGCAATACATATAAATACAATGATGAATATGTATTTGAAATAAAGCACAACAATAATAAGCATTTTAAAATGATTGGAAATTCTCTTGGAAGAGTAATTTCGATTGAACTTCCTAATGATAATTCAATTGAAACTGAAGTTGAAAATTATATCCAAGAAAAAAAAATAAAATCCATTGATGTTGAAAAAAATAATAAAGGCATTAATTTAAGCCTCGATATTGAATTTTATCCTGACTCATTCCAAATACTACAAAAAGAATATAAAAAGCTTGACCTTATAGCCAAACTTATTGAAAAATTTAAAGAAAATAACATCCTAATAGAAGGACACACTGAACAATTTGGATTAGAAGAAGAGATGCACGAGCTCTCTGAAAAAAGAGCTCGTGCAATTGGAAATTATTTGATAAAAATGAAAGTAAAAAACAAAGATCAAATACTATTTAAGGGTTGGGGATCTCAAAAGCCAAAATATCCAAAATCATCCCCATTAGCGGCAAAAAATAGACGAGTAGAAATTACAATATTAAATAACTAACTTAAGATATGTTATCTTTTACTCTTTTTTTCTTTTTTTGTCTGACAGCTAATACATAAAAACGCATACGGAATTGCTAAAAGTCTCTCTCTAGCGATCTCTTTTTCACAAGCTAAGCACCTACCATAAGAATTTTGAGAAATTCTATAAAGAGCTTGATTTATTAAATTCAACTTTCTCTTTTCAACAAAACCTAAAGCTTCAAGATTATTCCCATCCATATTATCAAAAGCAATATCAACAACATCTTTGGGATACATATCATTATTAATTATTTCTTTCTTGCTATTTTCTACAGATTTAATAGAATCTAATATCTCTCTTTTTTCGTCTGAAAGAAACTTTTTTATCTCCTCAATAAACTCATGCTCAGAGTTAACTTTTTGCATGATACCTCCCTATAAATTACATTTTTAAAAAACTTCGTGTAATTATATACACAATTTCTTATAATGTAAATAAAAAATAATACTTTTATTCTTAAAAAGAAGAATTGAAATGATATGTTTAATCATGTAAAATTTATCCTATTAGAGAAAATGTGGAGGTTGTCTTGAATATTAAAGAAGAAGCTATTGAAACTGAAGGTATTGTAAAAGAATCCCTTCCAAATACTATGTTCAGAGTAGAACTTAAAAACAAGCATATTGTACTTGCCCATCTATCCGGCAAGATGAGAAAACATTTCATAAAAATAGTTCCCGGTGATAAAGTAAAAGTTGAACTATCTCCTTATGATCTTACAAAAGGTAGAATAGTATATAGAGAAAAGTAAAGTTAAATTATTTTTAAAAAATTTGCAAATAATGTAATTATTTATTTTTAGATCAAATTATCTTTTAAAGATACAACAAAATTTTTATGAATCCATCCTTGAAGTCCATAGCTTGTTTCAATAAGCACAAAATCATCTTTGCTGTCAAGAATGTAAACGCTCACATTTCCTTTTAAAAATCTCCAACTCCTTGAAAAATTGTCAGGAACTTTATAAAGAGAAACTAAATCACCTTTAATAATGCCTATTTCAGATTGTTGCTTAGAATAAAAATAATATGTTTCAAATACAGTAAAACAAACAGTAGAAAAAAGTAAAAATATAATTATTTTTTTTAAATTTTTTGCTAAAAATCTATAAGAAATAGACACTACTAAAAAATTTATTAGAAATAAGCTAATAATAAAAAAAATGTTAGAAAAGATAAAACTATTGTTACGAACATTGCCTGTAGCTCCATTTTTAGTTTCAACCAAGTCAATAACTTTATAAGAAGTTTCATTATTTGGAGAAGCTAAAAATGCCTTATAAGCTGAATAAATAGCATCAAAATCCCTGTCCATTTTACTCAAAACAAGAGCTCTATTTAGCCAAAGTCCTGAATAATTTGGATATTTTTTAAGAATATTATCAATCTTAACAAGCGCAACATCATAATTTTTGGTATTATAGTTTTCAATCAAATCATTTATATTTTTTTCTGACAACAAATCGTCATTTACGGCATTTAAACTAATGCCAACAGCCAATATTAAAATAACTAGCCCAAAACTTGACGCTGCAAAAAATTGTTTATATTTAATTAAAATAGCTAAAGATAATAAAAATCCCGGAATTAAAAGTAAATAATAGTATGGAACAAAAAACAAAAAAGTTTTATTTTTGCAATTTAAAATATCAGCATAAGACAATAATTTAAAACTAGCATCTACATTATTATGCGGTTTGCTTCCGCTGTTAAACTCTCTCAAATACTCGTACTTCAATTTCTTCCCTTTAAGGGTATAAACCATTCCATTATCAGGATCTAAATAGTTAAAATCACCAATATTTAGAAATACACTGCCTTTATTATCAGGCTTAACTGTATAAATTTGAGAAACACTGCCCTTATATCCATTCTTAGAAGGATTGAAACTATAATTTTTCTTTTTATTAAGAATTCTAGAATTATAAGTTTCAATCTCTGGAAAATAAAAATGTGGAAAATTTCCCTGCCCTGTGATTTTTATTAAAATTGTAAATATATCCTGCTCAATTATCGAAGAAGTCGGAGTTTCATAATCAATTCTAAAAGTTCCTACTGCTAAAGATTTAACCTCTTCAGGAATTGGTTTAACTTTTAACAAAAGATCGGGAGTTTTTCTAACAAGACCAGAATCAATGTTAAAAGAAAAACTGGGAATCAAAACATTTTTTGAACCCTTTAAAGGGGTTAGCACAAAGTTATAAAGAGGTACATCTAAAATTTCTTTGTTATAAAAAGTTCTATATTTAATGTCTCCAAATATGGGCATCTTTTCAATCATTGCATCCTTAATAGCAGGCAAAAATCCAGACATCTCATTAGAATTGCTATCCGAAAGCCAATTGGAACGCAAAACAAGGCCGATGCTTTGATATTCATAAACATCTCTTTTATCAAGATCCCAATATAAATCAACTGGCAACCCAAAAGAATTTATTTCATCTACTCTTAACACACTCACTTCAACTTCTGAAGATAAATAAAAATCGCTTTTATAAATTACTTTTAATGGGGGAATCTTAATAAATCCCAGACTTTCAAAAAAATATTCAACTTTAATCTCTATAAAAGAAACATTATTATCTGTTATATTAGATATTGACAAAACATTGGAATTGGATTGGACTTCTTTGCTTACTTCAACTTTTAGCAAACTTATATCAATGTCTTTTAAAGGATTGTTAAGCCTTACAACCTGAATAAATTTATCACCTCTTAAAACATTAATATTTTTAACAAAATCAATACCTGTAAGCGAATAAAGCCTTACGATTGAAAAAAAATAAATAAAAAATATTACCAATCTTCTTTTGGAACAACTAAACTTTCGTCTATTTTCCTCAACCATACAACCCTCTCAAGATTTTCAACATACCTTAAAAAATTTTCATTGTTTTCAACAAAATTTCTACTTTTTTCTACACTTAAAGAATCTAAACTGTCACGCACTGTACGTTTTTTTATTATGGCAAGTTCAAGATTATATTTAGCATTATAACTACCAGGATTAATTTTCAAAGCCTCCTTAAAAGCCATCTCAGCCTTCTGATAAAGTCCCTGATTATAATATATTATCCCCTCATTATAATTGACATTAAAATTTAAAAAAATATCGTTAGTTTTCTTTGCATAAGAGAATATTCTAAGAGAACTCTCATATTCACCTAAAGAATAGTATACAATACCAAGATTGTAGTATCCCCAAGCAGAATATTTTTTATCATCTACAAGATTGTAATAATTTGAAATTGCATTTTGATAATTTCCTCTAACATATTCATAATTACCAATAGCCATTAAGGACATGGACTTAATATTTGAACAAGACAAAAAACTTAGACATAAAAAACAAGCATACAAAATTGCTAAAAAGTTTCGTCCCACTTTATCATCCTGACAAACATATACATAAAAATAAACAATAATGAACTAACCAAAAAAATCTTATACCTTGATACATCAACAAGTATAATATCATTTGACGTCCTTCTTATTATACCATTTCTTATATCATTGACAACAAAATTAATCCCTTTTAAATATAAGTTATAATATGATCCTTTAAGAGAAGATGTTAGAAGAAGTAAATTCTCTTCATTTATTACAGTTTTAACAAAATTTCCATTCTTGTCTTTAACACTTAAGTTATTATCAAATAAAACAGGATTATGACCACCAACCCCAATTATAAAACTTTCTAACTTTAAATTATTCACGAATTTAGAAAACCTATAGTAATTATTCTCTCCCCAATCATCACCATCTGTTAAAACAACTAAAAAGTTATAATAAGAGTCATCCTGTACACTAGAGATTACGCTAAAAACAGCATCCCCTAAAAAACTCCCAGGAGAGCTTATTAAATCAGGCTCTATATAATTTAACATCTTGTTTAAACTGTTTTTATCCTTAGAAAAGGGCAAAACCAATATGGGCTTGCCTTTAAAAATCGTAAGAGAATATTCTGCATTTTCAAAATTACTTAAAATTAAACTAATTACATTCTTAGCGCTCTCAAGTCTATTAATAGTTTTACCTTCATCTATACTTAACATGCTACGAGAAATATCAAAAATAAAAGAAATTCTCAATCTACTTCTCTCATCTTCAACAGCTCTTTGTCCCCAAGAAATATCTAAAATAGATAAAATCAAAAAAATCAAGCTAAAAATAAAAAACATTGTCATAAGGGCTTTTTTAATGTAGTAATTCTGGATATAAGAGGTATCTCTGTACATAAAGCTTAAGGTTTTAAAAAACGGAATATTTCGTCTAAAATCAAGAACACATATAAAAAAAATCCATATTAAAATAAAAAAAAAGTAGAAAGCGCTATAATTATTTATGCTCATAGTATCTCTTTTAAGAAAATTTTTGTAAAAATAAAATAAATAAATAATAAACAAAACGCTAAAACTAAAAATTCCTTATAAATATCTTTATTGTCCACAGCTATTTTAATTTTTCTCTCTAAATTCTCCTTTTTTGAAAAATCTTGAATTGCAAATTGAAAAGAAAAATCATCATTAACCGAATAAAAAAGTCCTCCTGTTTTATTTGAAATCTCAGCAAGCATACTAGGATCATAAACCTCTTTAAGACTTCCTTGATAAAATTTACCAGATCTTAATTTAAAATCAACACTAAATTCTTCAGAACTTCCAATACCAATAGAATAAATCTTAACATTTAAACCTTGAGCAAGGTTAATCACTTGATCTTTATAAATCTCATCTGAATTAACAACTCCATCTGTTAAAACTATTATCGATCTTTTAAGAGCTTCAGAATGCTTTAAATGAGAAAGAGCAATAGAAATGCCTAATCCTAAAGCAGACCCATTGCCAAGATCCATAATATAAATATCATCTAGCTTTTTATTAAAAAAATCCCTATCTGTTGTTATGGGCACCACTATTGAAGCATCTTTTGCAAAAGCTACTAAACCAATATTATCATTTTCACGCTGAGAAATAAAACGTCTAATCAATTCTTTTGAAAATTCAAGCCTATTCTTAGAAGAAAACTCAACAGCTCCCATACTAGGCGATATATCGAGAACAACGACAATGTCAGCACCAGCACTAAGATGCATCATCTTCTTTTTTGAAACTGAAGGACCTGCTAAAGCAAACACCATAACTATTAAAGCTAAATATAAAAAAGAATGTGTAAAAAAATACATCAAATTTAATCTATAATCCTTAAGCTTTAAAGAGTTAGAATTGCCATAAAGTGATATTGGAAATTTTATCTTGCCTCCTCTATTTTTAAAAAAATGATTAAAATAAATTATTAAAGGTAAAATTACCAATAAAAACAAATACAAAGGCTCATTAAATGTCAACATTAGCGCCTCTATTAAATTCCTCAAAATTCGACGTGGCAGCTCTTAAGTCCTCCAAAACAACTGACAAGCTATCAAATACTAAATTAACACCACTAAATTTACTAAAATCAGAAAGTCTTAAGGTATTAATAAAAATTGAACGAATCTCATAAGGAATCCTAAGATCTTGCAAAATTGTTGAAATTTCTGTTGTAGTAATCGCATTAAAATCAAAGCCTGTTTTTTTAGATAAATAAACCCTTAAAGAAGAATTTATTAAATTGTAAAATGTACTTTGATCCACACCTTCTCTAACGTATTTAGACAAAATAGCAAGCTGTTTTTGCAATATTTTATAAGGCTTTTTAAGTCCATGTTTAACTACCAAATAAATTAAAAACCTATTTAAAAGCTTTAAAAGCTTAATAATCAAATAAGGAATCAAAAACAAAACAAGAATAAATAAAAACAAATAGGCGCTTGTTCCAGGAATAAACAAAACACCCTCTATATTTTTGATTTTAAAATCAGAATTATTAGATACTAGTTTATCTGTATTGATTTTTACATTCTCTAGAATCAATTTATTTTTTTTACCATTGTTAATTACATCTCCAATATAAATAGAAGGAAGAGAACTGCTTCCAATATAAAAAGAAACAAAATTAACTATTATTTCATTTGTTATGTTATTAAAACTAATCGAATTTACTTCAACAAATTCATTTTTAATCTCTTTAAAATCTACAGGAAGAAACTCCTCACCAGCATTTAAAATTAATGAAACTTTAAAATCAACAGAATCGCCTACATAATAACGAGTTGGCATAAATATTTCATTTTTTATTTCATAAGAATGTAAAAATACGGGTAAAAAAAGAAAAAGATTTGAAATAACTGCCTTCAAAATCCATTATCCTTTTTTAAGAAGAATTTTAAGTTTTTTAAAAACATCTTCTTTAGTATTAATATCAATATAACTAATATTTTTTTTAATACATTCTTTTTTCCACTTTATTTTATCAAGAGTCCAATAGTTTTTATAACCATTTAATGTTAACTTGCTAAATCCTGAGACTAAATAGTTCTCTCCAGTTTCAATATCTTCGCAAATCAAAGTTCCAATTTTGGGAAAATTTTCATCAAAAAAATCTGAAATTCTTATAGCAACAACATTATGCCTCTTGCTTAAAACATTTAAAGATTTAAAATAAGCATCTGCCTTAAAATCAGAAATAATTATAATCAAAGATCTTTTCTTGTAATATTCTGCCGTATTTTTAAAAATATAAGCTAAGCTACTACCTGGCTTAAGATTTCTATTGATCGTTTCACTTAATATCAACCCCAAGTGTGAATGTCCTTTACTAGATGGTATAAACTTGTCTGTTTCGCCTGAAAAAAAGGTAACGCCTATTTTATCATTATTAAAAAATGCCATATGTGCAAAAATAGAAACCAACAAATCCTGAACATCCTTTTTATTTACCTTGTCCCCCAAGCTCATAGAAAGTGAATTGTCAACAAGAAGATGAAGACTCATTCCCCTATCTTCTTTGAAAACCTTTGAAAAAATACTATCAGCTTTTGAACTCACATTCCAATCAATAAATCTAGCATCATCAGAATCCTCATAAGGCCTAAATTCATGAAATTCAAGACCAAGTCCCTTAAAAATTGAACGATAACCACCAAAATTTAGCTCTGAAAGCATTTTCCTTGAAAAAAACTTTAAAGCTTTTATCCTGGTTTTAGTACTATTGCTTATTTCGTTATTTTGTATCATTTCAAAATTATTTCCTAAGGAAGCGCTACAGCAGAAAGAAGCATTTTAATAATATCATCAATGCTCATTTCTTCCACCTCTGCCTCATAAGATGGCGTAATTCTATGTCTTAATACACTGTAGGCCACAGCCTTGACATCTTCTGGAAGAACAAATACTCGCCCTTCATAAAGAGCATTAACACGGGCACACTTTAATAGACTAAGAGAAGCCCTGGGAGATGCTCCAAATTCAATATATTTAGCAAAAGGATAAGTTTTTTTATCTCTCTCACGAGAAGCCGAGATTAAAGTAACAATATAAAGCATTATTTTGTCATCAACTTTTACTCTACCAACTGTTCTCTTAATATCAGCCAACGAATAAGCATTCATTACTTTTGCAACTTTAATATTTTCAAGACGCCCATCCACTGAAAATATTTTCAAAAGTCTCACTTCATCTTGTACTGACGGATAATGAACATTCACTTTTAATAAAAATCTATCAAGTTGAGATTCTGGCAAATTATAAGTCCCTTCTTGCTCTATTGGATTTTGAGTAGCAAGAACAAAAAATGGATCTGGAAGCCTATGCGTTTCGTCTCCAAGAGTTACCTGCCTTTCACCCATTGCTTCAAGAAGAGCAGCCTGAACTTTTGCAGGAGCCCTATTGATTTCATCTGCTAAAATAATATTTGAAAATACTGGGCCTTTTCTAACCTTAAAAGTCCCTGTAGCACTTTTATAAACCATATTCCCTGTAAGATCGGATGGCAAAAGATCTGGAGTAAACTGTATACGCTTAAATTCAAGATCAAGAACATCAGATACAGTTTGAATTGCAAGAGTCTTAGCAAGGCCTGGAACTCCTTCAAGCAAAACATGCCCCTCTGTTAAAAGACCCATTAAAATAGCATCTATCATTTCTTTTTGCCCAAGTATTCTGCTTGAAACCTCTCTTCTAAATTTATTTATCAAATGTAATGCATTCTCTACTTCTGAATCTATCTGAAAACCACTCTTCATAATACTCCTGATAAAAATCACTCTAAAATATAAACTTAACCCAAAGGGTAGCAGTAATTATCTGTAAAGCAAAACTAAATTTCTATCCATGCCTGCTTTTAAATCTAAAGATCTTACTTCTATTTTACTAAACAACCTCTTAACTTGATTGACTTCAAAGTTTATTCTATCAAATCTACCCTTATAAGCCATAATTAAACCACCACTCTTTAAAAGATTCTTTAAAATCAAAGCATATTCATTAATATTTCTAAAAGCTCTAATTGTAATAAACTCATAATTGTTTTTTTCTCTTTCAATCTCATATTCTAAAATTTTTACATTTTCTAAATCAAGTTCTAATTTTATCATTTTCAAAAAAGTAGACTTTTTTTTACCTCTCTCTAAAAGATAATATTTTCTAGACGTGTCAAAAATAGCCAAAATAATACCCGGAAATCCAGCTCCACTTCCAACATCAAGAATTTCAGAAGGATTAATCTCTTTAATAACAGGCAATCCCAAAAGAGAATCTATGACATGCAAATTCAAAATAGAATCGAAGTTGCTATGACTATTTGAAATTAAATTAAACCTGGTATTTAAAAGTAAAATTCTCTCTATATATAAATTTATTTTCTGAATATCTTTGTAAGTAAAGTGAAAATTCCGTTCTGACAAAGCAAGTTCAATATCACTTATCATAAAGAAAAATTTAAAACTACCTTGTTTTTAGGATTTGAAAAATATATAAACAAAACAGTAATATCTGTATTTCTTATTCCGGGAATTCGACTTGCTTGAGCAAGAGTAGCTGGCTGAATCTTAGAAAATTTCTCTCTAGCTTCTCTTGAAAGACCTTCAATAATCTCATAATTAAAATCAAATGGAAGCTTTACAAGTTCAAGATTATGAAGTTTTTTAATCAAATCTTTTTGTCTATTAATATAACCTTCATACTTAACATCCAATTCAACTTGCTCCAAAATTATTTTTGAATCACTTAAACTTGGATCAATCTTGATAAGATTATCTAAACTAATAGACGGATCTTTTAAAATATGGTAAAAATCTTTACTAACATGTTTTTTTAATTGTTCATCAGCAGCATCTTTTAAGCTAAGGCGCCTTTGCCTTAAGAGCTCTTTTATCTCTTCAACCCTTTTCTTCTTAAAAAGATATCTTGAATATCTCTCCTCATCAACAAGTCCAAGATCATATCCTATCTTAATCAAACGCTTGTCGCTAGTATCATGTCTTAAATTAAGTCTATGCTCAGCTCTTGAGGTAAACATTCTGTAAGGCTCTTTAGTGCCTTTAGTAACAAGATCATCAATAAGAACCCCAATATAAGAACTGGTTCTTGTTAAAATCATTGGTTTTTTATCTTGCAATTTAAGGGCCGCATTAATCCCAGCCATTAACCCTTGAGCTGCTGCTTCTTCATATCCTGAAGAGCCATTAGTCTGGCCTGCTATAAAAAGCCTTTTAACTCTTTTACTCTCAAGATTTGGATAAAGTTCAATTGGATTTATATAATCATACTCAACAGCATAACCAGGCCTTGTAATAACCGCATGCTCAAGCCCTTTAATACTGTTAATCAACTTTTGTTGGATACTTTCAGGCAAAGAAGAACTAAGCCCATTAAGATACATTTCTTCTGTATTAAATCCTTCAGGCTCAATAAAAATTTGATGTCTATCTTTATCTTTAAATTTTACTATTTTATCCTCAATAGAAGGACAATATCTTGGACCATTTCCCACAATTTCACCAGAATAAAGAGGCGACAAGTGCATATTCTCACTAATTATTTCATGAGTCTTTTTATTAGTGTAGGTAACATAACATGAAAGCTGAGATTTGTCTAACTTGCCATTTGAAAAAGAAAAGGGAATGATATCCGAATCTCCAAATTGAACCTCAGTCTTTGAAAAGTCCACACTTTTTTTATGAATTCTTGCTGGAGTGCCTGTTTTGAGCCTACCCATTTCAAATCCAAGACTAAGCAAGGTTTTATCAAGCCCATAAGCAGAAACTTCAGCAAGTCTACCCATATTGGCTTTATACTCACCAATAAATATTTTGCCTCGAAGAAATGTACCTGTTGTAAGTACTACAACGCTTGATCTAAACTTATTACCTCTTTCTGTAACAACGCCTTCAATTTCATTTCTCATAGAGTTAAGAAGAAAATCAACAACAGTATCTTGAAATAGATCAAGATTGTCTTGACGTTCTAAAGTTTCTTTAGCCTTGGTTTGGTACATTAATTTGTCAGCTTGAGCACGCGGAGCTTGAACTGCAGGACCACGACTTTTGTTTAAAACTCTAAATTGAATCATGCTAAAATCAATAATACGACCCATCTCACCACCAAGAGCATCAATTTCTCTAACCATATTACCTTTTGCAAGACCACCAATAGCTGGATTGCAAGAAAGCTTACCGATTGTATCTAAATTTTGGGTAATCATTAAAGTTTTAAAATTCAACCTTGAAAGAACAAGAGCAGCTTCAATTCCTGCATGCCCTCCTCCAATAACAATTGCATCAAAATCCATATTTATTTCCCCAAACAAAAATTTTTAAACATATTGTCAAGAACATCTTCACTACTAACTTCTCCTGTTATCTCCCCTAAACAGTTAATAATCTCATAAGCATCAAATGCCAACATATCATAATTTACTTGGCGATCAATTTTGCTTAATAAATCTATAATCAAAGAATAAGCTTTCTCTAAAAGTTGCTTCTGACGACTTGATGATATTATTATATCATCATATCCAATCTCTACTCTCTCATAAGAGATTAACGCTTTTATTTTGTCATAAAGAATATCTATTCCTTCTAAATTTTTAGTACTAATCATTATTAAATTTGAAGAATTTAAAACATTCAAACGAACAAATTCTTCAGTAGCTCTATTTATTTTTAAGTCTATTTTATTTAAAACAAATAATACTTTACTATTAGATTTATTTGAATCAATAAATGAAAAATCATCTCTCGTTAAATTTGAACTAACATCGATTACATAAATTACTAACGATGCTTCTTTTATTAAAGAATTACTCTTTTCAATTCCTAATCTCTCAACAACATTATCAGCATCTCTAAGACCTGCTGTATCAAAAAGATTAAACAAAATACCATCAAGTTCAAAACTTGCTTCAATATAATCTCTTGTAGTACCAGGATATGAAGAGACAATAGATCTATCTTTTTTTAGAAACAAATTGAATAAAGAAGACTTTCCAGCATTAACAGAACCTGCTAAGACCAAAGCAAAACCATGATTAATTTTTTCATAAACCATATAGGAATTAATTAATTTTTTAAGTTCTTCTTTACTATTTAAAATCAAGTCAAAAGGAATGCTAACTTCATGCTCATCAACCTCATAATCAAGATAAACACTAACAGCTGAGAGAAAATTTAAAATACATTTTTTTATCGTATCTATTTTAACAAATAAAGCTCCAGAAAGCTTATTAACTGCAAGAGAATAAGCTTTATCAGTCTTGGCAAAAATAATCTCATTAATTGCCTCTGCCTTTGTAAGATCAATTTTTTTAGCAAGAAATGATCGCAAAGTAAATTCACCAGGCTCAGCCATTCTAAATCCACTTTTTAAAAACAAATCTATAATTTTCTTAATTCCAATCAAAGAACCGTGAGCTATAACTTCAATAGCATCTTGGCCTGTAAAGCTTTTTGGTGCCCGATACAAACACACAACAACTTCATCTACCTTACAATTGTTCTCATTATCTAATATGTAACCGTAATGGATGGTATTTCCAGGCGATGAATTGAGAGCTAAATGATTTGAAAAGATTTTAGAAAATTTTAAAATAGAAGAATCACCGCTGCTACGAATTACACATAAGGCACTACTTAAAAAAGGGGTTGCAAGAGCTACAATATCATCATCTCTCTCAAAAAGCTTATTCATATCTATAATGTATTATAACACAACAAAAAGACAAAGTTGATTTGTAAATATCTTTATAATGGCTTATAATTAATTTTATAAAAATGAAAGCAAAGCTAGAAATTGAACTAAGAGAAATTCTAAAAAAAGAACTTACCTTAGTAGAAGAAATATATAGATCATACTTAAAAATAAAAGATCACATAGACAATAAGAATGAAATAAAACTTAAAGAGATTGCAAACAAAACAAAAATATTGCTTGAGAATTTTAAAGAAATTGAAAGCAAAAGAAGCGAAATTTGGCAAGAATTCACCAAAAATAAAAACTTTGAGTCAACTTACGAGGCTGTAGAAAAATTGACTACAATTTATAAAAAAGAAATATACGAATATCTACACAAATTGAAAATTGGAATACTGAATATCAGAAATGTAAATTACATAATACAAAACTATGTAAACACATCCCTTGACATGCTAGCAATAATATTTCAAGATATCCAAGAAAGTGTAGAAAATGTAACTTACAAAAACCCTTACGGGCCAAAAATTGGACGCTCAAATGAAGCTTCCGTTTTAATAAATAAAAAACTTTAAAGGAGTTTAGAGTGGATTCAACATTCTCAGGAATAGAAATTGGTAAAAGAAGCTTATTTGCACATAAAGATGCTATGAATACAGTTGGTCACAACTTATCCAATGCCACAAAGCCTGGATATTCAAGGCAAAGGGTAACAATGAAAACCGAAATTCCTCTTTATGCTCCACAACTAAACAGAGCTAAAAAACAAGGACAATTGGGTCAGGGAATTATGGTTCAATCTATAGACAGAGTAAAAGATGAGTTACTTAACACAAGAATAATTGAAGAATCACACCGACTAGGATATTGGACATCACAAGACAAATTTATATCAATGTTAGAAGATGTTTATAACGAACCTGAAGATCAATCAATAAGAAAAAGATTAAATGATTTTTGGGAAAGCTGGCATGATTTAGCAAACCAACCGCAAGGTTTAGCAGAAAGAAAGATAATCTTAGAGAGAGGCAAATCTTTTTGCGAAGTAATAAGAAGTAGATTCCATTCACTTGAAAGAATATATATAATGGCAAACGATGAAATAAAAATTACAACAGATGAAGCAAACAATTACATTAGAAACATTGCAAATCTTAATAAACAAATCTCAAAATCTCAAGCAATGAAAGACAATCCAAATGACTTAATGGACACAAGAGATTTAATGGTTGAAAAATTAGGCAATTTAATAAATATATCAATTGAAAACAAACAAGATCCTAATGAATTTTTGGTTCACTCGGAAGGAAGGCACCTTGTACAAGGTTCAATTGCCAATGAGTTTAAACTAGAAGCCGCAAATGGACCTACTAGAACCAAATGGAACATTTTGTGGACAAATAATGACAAAGTTCATCTTGAAACAGGAAAGTTGGGATCTCTGCTTACTACAAGAGATGAAGAGATCCAAAATGAAATCAATGAACTGAATAATATAGCTATCAACATTGTAGAACTGGTTAACGAAATACATGAAGCAGGACACGGAATGGACAAAAAAAGTGGAAGAAACTTTTTTTCTCAAGAACTAAAGCTAACCGATGATCGCGGTAGATACGATACTAACTCAAATGGTCAATTTGATTCTGTTCATATTTTCAAAATTAATAGCACAAACGAAATATTCCCAGAAGAAAAATTAGGATTTTACGGAACTCTTAAATTTGAGGCTACAAATAGCAATGAAATCATAGAAATACCTTATAATGCTCCAGACACAGTTCAAGATGTTATAAATAGAATAAACAATTCCAGCGCACAAGTTACAGTAAGAATTAACTCAGAAGGCAAGCTTGAAATTAAAGCGGTTAAAGAACAAAAAGATGAAAACATAGAATTCAAAATCAAACATATAGAAGATTCTGGATTATTTCTAACAACATATACAGGAATATTAAATGTATCTGGACCTGAGGGAGCTTATGATTATAAAAATATTGACACAACAGACAAATTAACGCCCAAAGCTACCTATTCAATCTCGCCTCTAAAAAATCCTGCAGCATGGATAAAAGTTGCAGACATTATAGACTCAGACCCTTCAAAAATAGCAGCAGGGACCAGAAATCCAACAAATGAAATTTCTATTGGGGATAATGAGGCAGCACTGAGAATCTCCTCTTTTGGGAATTCTCAGATCATGATTGGTAAAAATTTAACATTAAATGATTACTTTGCAAATACAGCATCAAATATCGCAATAAAAGGGCAAATATCAGAAATAACAAAAGAAAGCCAATCTCAAATATTAAAAGATTTAACAGACTTAAGAATGTCTATTTCTGGAGTAAACAAAGATGAAGAACTTGCAAACATGATCGAATTTCAACAAGCATTCATTGCAGCAAGTAAATTTATTACTGTTTCTGCGGAACTAATAGATACAGTAATAAATAAAATGGGAGTATAAATATGATAAATAGAATAAGCCATCCATTAACATATGAAAATTTAAAAACCTCTGCAGCAGAGCAAGAGTCTAAAATCACGAAACTTTTAGAAAATTTATACAAAGGCGGCAAAAGGATTGTAAAACTAAGAAACGATCCAACAGGCGTTACTCACGCAATTAGACTAGATAGTGACATATTTAAGCTGAATGTCTACATGAAAAATATTGGCACTTCTAAAGGCAATCTAAGATATACAGAAGGCTACCTACAATCTCTTACAAATATTCTAACACGAGCTAAAGAAATTGCCATTCAAGGGGCAAGCGGCACTTACGAAGCGGATGACAAAAAAATGATATCAAAAGAAGTAAATGCCTTGCTCGAAGATGCTGTTGCAATAGCTAACGCTAAAGGACCTGATGGGTATAGTATATTCTCGGGGACCAAAATTGATGGAGAAGCATTTAAAGTAACTAGAGAGAATAAAATAAGCAAAATAAGCAAAGACGGTGAAGGGCCCCAAATAATCAACGTAGAATACAACGGCAACCAAGCTGAAAAAAAAACAGAAGTCTACAATGAAGTGCACATATCAAATAATTATCCTGGAAATAAAATATTTTTCTTGCAAAACCAAAATATTATCTCATCAATAAACACCAATGGATTTACCGTAAAAGAAAATACAAAAATTTATATTGACAATATTGAAATAGGATTAACAGCAGGAGATACTGCTCTTGACATTGTCGCAAAAATAAATGAATCTTCAGCACCCGTTGAAGCAAGTGTTGACCCTGTTTTAAACTCATTATCTATTAAAACTACAACTCCACACCAAATTTGGATAACAGAAGCAAAAGAATCAAATGTTTTGCAAACACTTGGAATAATTACTAAAAACAATGATACCAAACTACCTCCTTACAACCTTTCTAGCAGCACAGAAGTTAGAAGCAGATCTATTTTTGATGCGCTTATTGAGCTCAGAGACACACTTTACAATAATAAAGAAGAGCTTGTTGGAAGTAGAAGCTTGGCAGAAATTGATGAGAGCTTAAAAAGATTGCTTATATCTGTTGCAGATCTTGGAGCAAAAGAAAATAGGCTTGATAGAAGTTATGAGAGGATAAGCAAAGAAGCTGCAGACATGAAAGAGGACATGGTCCAATATACTGATCTTGACGTAACAAAGGCAATAACCAATTTAAACATGGCAAGCTTGGCTTATCAAGTATCTTTGGGGGTCTCTGCTAAAATAATGCAGACAACTTTATTAGATTTTCTAAAATAGAATGATAAATGGAAAAAGCATAGGATTTAATTTCCCTGAAGGAATACTTGGATTTGAAAACATTAAAAAATTCATAATAAAAGACTCTAAACATAAGCCTTTTTCTATTATGCAGTCCATCAATAAAGACGTAAGTTTTTTAGTAACATCTCCTTTTAATTTTTTAAGCGAATACTTACCAAATATTCAAGAAAAAGATTGGTCAGACATTAAAGCAAAATCAGAAGATGAAAAAGTTATACTATGTATAATTAATATGCATGTAAATGATTATAAAGACATTACAGCTAATCTAAAAGCGCCAATCATAATAAACAAAAAAAAATTACTTGGGAAACAAGCTATATGCACAGATGAAAAATACTCACTACGCCATAAAGTTTTCAAGGAATAAAAATGCTAGTATTGTCAAGAAAAGTAAATGAAAGTATTAAAATAAATTCTAATATTGAAGTTTTAATATTAGAGATAAAAAAAGATACTGTTAAAATAGCAATTAAGGCTCCTGAAAACATCAAGATATTTAGATCTGAAATTTATGAATTTATTATAGAAGAAAATAAAAAATCAATACTGAAAGACAAGTACAATATAAGCAAAATTAAAAATCTATTCAATCATTATTTTAAGAATGAAAATTAAGCTCTGCATCACTCGGCCTTATATAAAAAGGCCCCGATAAAATATCATCGCTTTTATGATTTTTTAAGTATTTAGCTATCCCAAGTTCTGTCAAAATTCTTCCAAAAGAATTTAAATCTTCAATTATTTTAAATTTATAATTGGATTCTTTACAAACACTCTCAAGATTGTTCCCAATAAGCACTGAATTTGGATCAACCTGACTTAAATATTCAAACAAATCTTCCCTAGAAACACACAAAACCTTTCCTATCAATTTGAAATTTTCATAACGCCCAATAAAATATTTACCGGCAGTAAAGGCTAAAACAATTACACTAGAATTGTTTTTAACTGAATTTGCAAAAACATCTAATGTAGAAATATTGACAAAAGGAATAGAAAGACCCAGGGCAAGACCTTTGACGAAACTCAGACTAATCCTAAGACCGGTAAAAGAACCTGGTCCACAAGAATTTACAATTAATTCAATTTGATTAAGATCAATGTTATTTTTAAATACAAAATCACTGAAAATTTTTGGAACACTAAAATTAAAATTTGATTTAGGTTCCACCAATGAAAAATTTTTATTGTTCACTTTGCAATGAACTATTAAGGCTTTATATGAATATTCAAATGCAAGCGCATTAACCATTAAATTCTATAACCCTGCCTGAATCAACTATTTTAAAATTTAAAGAAAATAGTCTATCTTTTGGAATAATATCGTAAACAATTTTAGGCCATTCAATAGCAATAATTGAATCAAGATCCATAAATATTTCTTCCCCCCCAATAAGCTCAAATTCTTCCAAAGAAGACAACCTATATAAATCAATATGATAAAACTTAAAATCTACAAAGTCATAAACACTAACAATATTATAAGTTGGACTTGTAAAATAAGAAATTCCAAGATTAAGGGCAAGCCCCTTTAAAAAGCTAGTTTTTCCAGATCCCATATCACCACTTAATGCAAATATCTTACTAATTGGTAAAGGAGAAAAAAAAGATTTGGAAAAATTTGTCATTTTCTTTTCTGATTTAAATTCTAAAATCAAGGAAGTTTACCTTTAAACTCCAAATCAATTACAAGTCTTTTAATCGCAACCATTAACTTTAAAACGGGATAATTTAAAAGATCTAAAAAATCAATAGTGATATGCTTTTCCCCCAAAGGTGTAGCCTCAATTACAAACTTTACTTTTTTGGTTTCTAGAATATCATTATACTTATAAACAACATCAGCAAAATACACATTTCTATAATAAATAAAACTATCTTGCTTCTCAATATTATCAAGAGAAATAAGCTGCACAATAATAATCCTTAAAATAAATTAAACTCCCAAAAAGCCAACATAAGAACATTTTTATTTAGCGCTATTTTTCAAGATGGAATTTTTATTCTTAACCTTTGAATTGCTTTTTAGCTATCATTGACTAAAAAATATTCAAATTCCCAATTTTAATGAGATGTCGCAAAAAAATAACTCTAATTCTTAAAAATTAAACCTCCCAGGAGTTTTTTTCTATTTTCTTATTTCTAAAACAACTTTTTTGAAAGCTTCAACATCTTCAATTGCCAAATTAGACAAAATCTTTCTATTAATCTTTATATTAGACTTCGACAAACCCTCAATAAATCTTGAATAACTAACCCCGATATCACTTAAAGCAGCTGAAATCCTTGAAATCCATAAACGTCTAAAATCTCTCTTTCTAGCTTTTCTATCTCTTGTGGCATACATCATACCTTTTCTCAAAGTATCCTTAGCCTTTTTGTAATTGCTCTTTTTTGTACCCCAAAAACCTTTTGTCTTTTTTAAAATTCGCTTACGCCTTGCAACATGCACTGTGCCATTCTTAACTCTAGCCATATCTATCTCCTAAAATTATTTTAACCATAAGGTAATAAAGTTTTAATTCTTTTAACTTCAAAACAAGAAAGATTGCCTGATTTTCTTAAATTTCTCTTACGCTTAGAAGATTTTTTTGTCAAAATATGCCTTAAATTTTGTTTTTTATGCTTAACCTTACCATTTACAGTAAAAGAATATCTTTTTTTTGCACTTTTACGTGTTTTCATCTTATTTGCCATTTTTATCCCCTTTAATATTTATTTTTTAAACTTAGGCGCAACAATCAAAAACATTGTCTTGCCTTCCATTTTAGCCGCAGACTCCAAAACATAATTTGTATCCCCTACTTTCTCAAGAATACTATTTAAAATACCATACCCCAAATATGTATGAGCAAGTTCGCGCCCTCTAAACCTTATTGTAACTTTAACTTTATTTCCATCTTTGAGAAAACTTAAAATGTTTTTTGATTTAAAATCAAGGTCATGAGCATCTATCTTAGGTTGCATTCTAACTTCTTTAAGTTTAATTATCTTTTGATTTTTCTTTTGCTCTTTTTGACGCTTTTCTTGATGGAATTTATATTTTCCATAATCAATAATCTTACAAACCGGGGGAGACACATTAGGAGAAACTTCAACTAAATCAAGTTCAGCTTCTTTTGCTTTTCTAATAGCATCTTCAATCAATAAAACCTCTTGTGTTCCATTTTCAAAAATAACTCTTACCTCACGAGCTTTAATTCTGTAATTAATTTTCAATTCCTTGTCACTTGATCTGGACCTATCCCTATCTCTATTGGCATTTCTATTTATCATCTAAAAAATATATACTCCTAAATCAATTAATAATGTATATTAATACTTAATTTTAATATACATTCACTAAAAAGTAAATTCTAAGAAAAATGTTTAGGAAAAGCAATACAATAAATATTAAATTAAACAAGTTTTTAGTCTATTGATTGATTAAAAACATGTTTAAAAGTAAAATTATACTTACAATGAGTTTATTTTTATTAACAAGTTTACCGATAGTATTAAAAATTTATATGAATACTCAGTTAAAGCAAACAAAACCAAAAAACACCCAAGCTCATGCTTTAATAATATTTTTTGCAATAACAATTTTTGCTTTTCTTTATTTAACTCAAGAATTTATCCTATACAGACCATTTGAATTAAATTACACATCAAGAGTAAATTTGGGAATTTCAATATTCATCAAAGATCACTTATACTACTATATATTCCCTTTATTAATATTTATATTTTTTTTTACTCTAAACGAAAATTCTCCATTTAAAAAAAATTTAACAATTCTTACATATTTCGCATTTGGACTAACATTTTCCAAAAACTTGGAAATAGTAATTTTAAATAGCAAAATTTTTGGAATCTACGAATATATTGAATTGCCAATACTTAATGCAATAGAATTAATACTATCAGCTGTAATCTTTGAAAAGAAAATTAAAAAATGCCAAAACTGCTCAACAAAAGAATACAAAATGATTTTTTTGCCTATCCTATTATTAGGATTATTTATTGCAACTTTAAAAACATTAATTCTAATCAATATGAGCATTTATGCTTTAATAATATTTGCATTAGTTTTATTATCTATTGCAATAAATAATAAACATACCAGGAAATAAAATGCCCAGCCCAAAAACGCTTACTATAATAGCGATGTTATCGATTTTAACACAAGGATGCAAAAAATCTTCAATCATTGAAAAACAATTTAATTACGCAATAATTTTCTCAGACGCAACTGAATATTTTTTTGAAATCCAAAAAACTCCATTCATAAAAAACGAAATACTGTTTATAAATGACAAAAATTTAGAAATTGCAAAAGACAGACTTGAAACAACAAAGAAAATACTATTAACCCACAAATCTAATAATGAAATACTAAATACCACAAGACTTAAAGAAAAAATTTTTCATTTATCAAAAATAAAATTTTCTCTAAAAAAATCTATTGATTTCTTGCTTAACGAAAACCCTACAAATCTCCAAAAAACATTACTATTGAGAGACAAATCCTTAAATAATGAAGACCTTGAATACTTGGAAAAAAAGGGTAAAGAAAAAAATGTTAATATTACGCTAATAAACGAAAGAAACATATCCTACATAAAAACATTAATTACTCCTGAAATAGAAACAATAATATTATTCTCCTTAAGGGATAATAATATTATTTTGAAAAAAATCTCAAATTCGCCTTTTTTCAAAAATATAAAATTTATATTAATTGGTAATACAAGAAAAGACCTGAACATTATTAAGCTAAAATACGCAATCACTCTTAAAGAATTTGATTTGATAAAAATAGTAAAAGATATTGAAAAAAATTTTCAATACGAATTTAGTATTTACAAGCAATAAGTACAACTAATAATAAAACGTGTAAATAAATAATTATAAATGAACAGCTTAATGCAATAATAAATCTTTAAAGCTATTGTAAAGAGCAAGAGTAACATCATCAACAGAGCAATTTTTAATCCTTGCAATCTCAAGACACACATATCCTAAAAACAACGGTGAATTTATTTTACCTCTTAATGGCACTGGAGCTAAAAAAGGACTGTCCGTTTCTATTAAAAGATCATTGGTATTTAATTTCCCAACAACAGTCCTTAAAGATTCTGAATTTCTAAAAGTTATATTGCCTGAAAAAGAAACTTTAAATCCTAAATCAATAAATTTTTTAGCACACTCATAAGTTCCCGAATAGCAATGCAATATACCTCTATTCAAAAAATTTAAAGACCTTACAATATTATAAGCATCATCATAGGCATCTCTTATGTGTAAAATAACTGGCTTTTTATATTTACTAGCCAAATATAACTGCTCTTCAAACATTTTAATTTGGAATTTCTTGTTATCTGCTTTGAAATAATCAAGACCTATCTCACCAACAGCAATAATATCCTCACTAATTAAAATTTTTTCAAGCTGATTAATATCATCTTTAAAATTATCATCTAAATTTAAGGGATGAATACCCGCTGTTAAAAACACATTAGAATAAGCGCTTAAAAGATTTTTTCTATTATTAAAATCATTAGGATGCAAACCAACGTCAATAAAATAAGAAAAGCCGTTTTTAAAACACTCGCTAATAATACAATTAACATCCAAAGATCTTCTCTTTAATTCATAAAAATGAACATGGGTATCTATTAATTTATCAAAAAAAATAGATTTTTCAGTTTCAAGCAAGCAGTCCATCATTCCATTTTTTTCCTAAGAACTGAAAGGTAATCAATAATAGCAACATTTCTCATGCCAAGATGTAAAAAGCTTGATAAAATATCAATAGCGTTTCCAATCTGCCCCAATGCTTCATAACATTCGGCAGCACTAACATATAATGTTGAATTTTTAGGGTTGTTTTTAATTAAACTTTTAATAGCTATTAATGCTTCTTCATATTTACCTTGTTCCTTTTGAAGAAGCGCAAGTCCAAGTATAGCAAACATATCAAAATCAACATCAAGGGCTTTTTTATAATAAATTTGAGAATTTTCATAATCATTCAAATATCGATACGCATCTCCTACTCTTGTAAGAACCAAATTGTTTTTTGGATCTTTTTCAATAATATTAAGCCAATATTTTAAAGCCTCTTTATATTCCTTATTCCCCCTGTAACAATCAGCAAGTCCAAAAATAGCATAAAAATTGCTAGGCGAAATTTCTAAAGCTTTTTTAAAAAAATAAATTCCTCTGGTAAATTCCTTTAACTTACGATAACAATTACCAATTGAAGTTAATACTCGAACATCAACTTTAGATTGATTTAATTCATACATTTTAAGCCAATACTTTAAAGCCTCCTTATATTCTTTAAAGTCGTAATACAGATGGCCAATACCTACAAGCGCATAATCATTCTCAGGCATTAATTCCATTACCTTAAGATAAGTTTGCTTGGATTTTTGAAAATTTTTTAACTTCCTATAAGATGAAGCAACTCTTGTCAAAACCGTTATATTCTCAGAGTCATATTTTAAATACTCTTCCCATACATCTGTAGCTTTTTTGTAATTATCCAAATTTCTATAACAATCTCCAAGTCCAAAAAGAGCATAATTATTGCTTGGATGCTTTACAAGACATCTTTGATAATAAACTATTGCTTTATCGTAGTTATTCTTCTTCCTTTCAACGTCGCCAAGTCCAACAAGAGCATAATTATTCTCATTATCCTTTTCAAGGATATCAGAAAATAAACTTTCTGCCTCAGAAAGCCTTTCTTCTTTGATTAACTGATACCCTCTTTTTGATTTCTCAGTGACATCAAGAAGCTGATCATCAGAAATGCTTGAAAGATCTCCCAAATCATCCAAAAATTTTTCATTCAACATAAATACCCCTTTTAAATCGGTTTATCAAAGATATAACTTTAACCATCTTGAACACACCACAAATAAATAATACGTAAAGCTCAATTTAGATACAAATACAACAAAACCGAATGCAACTTTAATATCCAACTTAATAACATTCATTATATAAAAAAACATGAAAAAAATATAATTTATTCCATAAAAACAGCTTTTAAAAAACTGTTGAAATAAAACATAAAAAAGCGTCCTAATGCAAAACTTGATAAAAGTCTAACAAAAAAAATTAAAATTAATATAAACTATTACTATCTTTCAGGAGAAATCATAATGCTTTTAGAAAAATTAAATTCAGCAACAAGTAAGATTAAATCGATAGAAGAAAAATTGCAAGATGCAAATCTAATTAAAAATCAAAAAGAGTATTCGAAAATAATAAAAGAATACACATATTTAGAAAAAATAAATACTAAAAAAATTGAATACGAAAAAATATTAAGTCAGATTAATGATAACAAAAGCATCTTAGAAAAAGAAGAGCAACAGGAAATGAAAGAACTAATCAAACAAGAAATCATTGATCTGAGTAAAAAAAAAGAAGAGCTTGAGCATCAAATAAAAATGCTACTATTGCCTCAAGATGAAAATGATAGTAAAAATATAATAATTGAAATTAGAGCTGGAACAGGTGGAGAAGAAGCTGCTCTTTTTGCAAATAATCTATATAGTATGTATATAAAATATTCAGAGAAAAAAAAATGGAAAACAGAAATTATAAACTTCAATGAAACAGAACTTGGGGGATTTAAAGAGGTAATCTTTGAAATTAAAGGAAAAGATGTCTTTAAAAAATTAAAATACGAAAGTGGTGTTCATAGAGTGCAAAGAATCCCTGTAACAGAATCTAACGGAAGACTTCAAACCTCAGCTGCCACAGTGGCAGTACTACCTAATATTGAAGAAACTGAAATTGATATTAATGAAAAAGATTTAAGAATTGATGTTTATAGATCATCTGGAGCTGGTGGACAACACGTCAACACAACCGATTCTGCAGTCAGAATAACACATCTGCCAACAGGAATTGTTGTACAGTGCCAAAACGAAAGAAGCCAGCATAAAAACAAAGATCAAGCAATGAAAATACTAAGAGCAAGACTTTATGAATTTGAAGATTCCAAAAAACAAGAACAAAGATCAAACAATAGAAAACAACAAGTTGGCTCAGGAGATAGATCTGAAAGAATTAGAACCTATAATTTTCCTCAAAATAGAATAACAGATCATAGAGCAAACATTACTCTTCATAAGCTAGAAGAATTTATGCAAGGAGAACTCGATTCGCTTCTTGATCCTTTGGCAATAGAGCTCCAAGAACAAACATTAAAAAATAACAACATATAATAGTAAAATGAATATAAACGAAGTCATAAATTATGCTAAAAGTAAAAATTTAGATACAATAGAATCACTACTAATACTTGAATTAATTTTAAAAACAAAAAAAGAGTTAATAATTGCAAATATAAAAAAAGACTTAACAAAAAGAGAAAAAAAACTTTTTTTTGATCAAATAGATAAAATAGAAAAAGGAACTCCCATTCATTACATATTACAAAAGAAGGAATTTATGGGAATTGAATTTATTCTAAACAAGCACGTCTTAATTCCAAGATTTGATACAGAATGCTTAGTAGAAGAAGCCTTAATTCAAATCCAACAAAATAGCTTGAAAAAAATATTAGACTTATGTTGCGGCAGCGGGTGCATAGGACTTTCTATTGCCCATTACACACAAAAAAAAGTAATACTCTCAGATATTTCAACAAAAGCTTTGCAAATAGTTGCAAAAAATACAAAAAAGCTTAAGCTTGAAAAATTTGTAGAAATACTATGCTCTGATTTGCTAGAATGTATAAAGGGAAAGCTCGATATAATTATTACAAATCCCCCTTATTTAAACAAAAAAGAATTAGAAATGAAAAATAAAATCCTAAAAGAACCCACAAAAGCTCTTCTAGGATTTGGAAAAGACGGGCTTAAGATTTCTAAAAAAATACTAACGCAAGCAAAAGAAAAACTCAGCCCAAATGGATTGATAATAATAGAATCAGCTCCTTGGCAAATAAAAGGTTTAAGAGATTTTGCAAACAAAAAAGGATTTTTATATCTAAAAACCATTTATGATCTTGAAAACAGAGAAAGAGCACTAGTGTTAGGAAAAAGAAATGATACAAGCATATGAGATTGCACATTTAATAAAAATAAATGATCTTGAAAAAGCTAGAAATATTTTCAAAAAAACAGTTGAGAGTACTTACAAGGACGAATTTGAACGGAAAAACATATTCAAAGCTTTAGAAATAGCAGAACAGCTTCATTGTGGCCAATACAGAGAAAGTGGAGAACCTTATATTATTCATCCAATAATGGTTTCATTATTTCTTGCTAAATTCCAACTAGATTTTAAAGCAACTATTGCCGGACTACTCCATGATGTACTTGAAGATACCAATATTGAAAAAGAAGAAATCGTAAAAGAATTTGACGAGGAAATTTTAAGCTTAATAGATGGTGTAACTAAAATTCATGATTTACACAATAAAACTAGAAGCATAAAAGAAGCTAATACTATTTCAAAAATGTTTTTTGCAATGACGCATGACATTAGAATAATAATAATAAAATTGGCAGATAAACTTCATAATATGACAACTCTATCTTATTTGCCTAAAAATAGACAAGACAGGATTGCAAAAGATTGCCTTTCAACTTATGTTCCAATAGCAGAGCGTCTTGGAATCTCATCTCTTAAAACATATCTTGAGGATCTCTCATTTAAGCACCTTTATCCTAAAGAATATAAAGAGATCAAAAATTTTCTATCTGAGACAAAAATAGAAAGAGAAAAAAAATTATATAAAGGTAAATTATCAATAGAAAAAGAACTTCAAAAAAGCGGGATTGAAGCCGAAATTACAGTAAGATCTAAACACTTTTATTCAATATTTAGAAAAATGCAAACAAGAACAAACAAACTTACTCAAATTTTTGATACTCTAGGAATAAGAATAATTTGCAAAAAACAAAAAGAATGCTACGAGATATTAGAAATTGTTCACAGAGTGTGGAAACCAATCCCAGGAAGACTTAAAGATTACATTGCAAGTCCAAAAGAAAATAAATATCAATCACTACACACGACTGTAAGGATACCTGAGGACAACCAACTTATTGAAATACAAATTCGAACAGAAGAAATGGACAGAATTGCTAATTATGGGGTTGCAGCCCATTGGATATATAAAGAACAAATTGAGCTTAAAGCTGATGATCTTTCATTTATAAATCGCATAAAAAAATGGCAACAAGAATCAGCTAATAAAAGTCAATATTCAATGAATGATATACATAAAGAACTATTAAATACATTCATATATGTCTACACTCCAGAAGGAGAAGTAGTAGAGCTTCCATTTGGATCAAATTCAATTGACTTTGCATACATAATACACACAGATATTGGAGACCAAGCTCTTTATGCAAAAATAAATGGAAAAATAAGCTCAATTACAAAGCCACTCAAAAACGAACAAATTGTTGAAATATTCACATCAAAAGACTCAAAACCAGATGTAATATGGCTAAACAGTGTGAGAACAAAAAAGGCAAGATCAAAAATCAGATCATGGCTTAACAAAAATGACAACACAATTCTTGTAGACAACAATATTATTGCTTATCTTGTTGGAGCAAATAAAGAACAAAGAAAGCTTTTTAGCTTATTCAAATCTTATACCAAAAACAAAATAAAAAGAATTGCAATAGACTCTGAATGCAATCCTACAACAGGTGAAGATATTATCGGAATAATACATAAAGATGAGATATTAGTGCATAATGAAAATTGCCAAAAGCTCAAATACTATAAAAAAAATCAATTGATTGAAGTTGAGTGGGAAGCAACACCAACTAGAAAAGTACATCATATTATTTTACTTTTAAAAGAATTAAAAGGAATATTTAGTTATCTTGAAAACATTTTTACAATCAATGATGTGAGACTTATTAGTGAAAAAATAGAGGATTGTGGAAATGGACATGGAATAACAAACATAATAGTCTCATCAAATACTAAAAATATAACAAAAATTATTTCTGCTTTAAAAGAAAACCCAAATATCTTACAAATAATGCAAGTAGAAGAAGACATTAAAAATTATGATAATTAAAATATTATTATTGTTATTAATTAACCCAACAAGCGCCCCTATTGCACCAAATAAGATAGAAAAAAATATATCCAATTTAAACAATAAAATTACAAGCATAGAAACTGAAAAGAATATAAAGGCGCATATTAAAAAAATTAATCAATTAAGTAAAGGACAAGAAAAAATAATAAACACTTTTAATTATATAAAAGAATATTTTAATACAAATGAAATTAAATATATGGAATATTCTTTACAAGAAATTGGATTTATTGGATATTCGCAAAAAATAATACATTCCAAAATTAAAGGCAAAAGTGTATCTACTTACAATATAATCATTCCGATTAAAATACAAAATAATTTAAAAAATAATTTAGCAATTGGAATTGCTATTGAGTTTTTGAGTAAACTTAAAAATACTAACCCTGAAAACAATCTAAATTTTTTTTTTATTGAAGATGATTCTTTAGAACAAAATACAATAATTAGCAGCAGAATTTTGCTTAGCAATAATTATTTAGGGAAAAATACAAATACAATATACCTAATGCTAAGCGAAAATAAAATAAAAAATAAAATTTGCTTAGAAAATGAATCTTACATAACAAATTCAAAAACAAACTTGGAATTTTTAAAAGCTATTATAAAAAATTTTGAAAAAAATAAACTTGATTTTAATACAACAAAAATAACTGAAAAAAAATTAAACAATTTATATAATCTATATCGGGATGAATCAATACCATTTTTGATAATAAATAACAATTTAAAGTCTATATTAACCCGAAATAAAAATACTATTTTTGAAATTTATAAATCAATCGAAGAGGCATTAACTAGTGAGTACAAAAGTAAAAATACTGATGAGATACACTACATTATAATTGATGCACCTTTTAAAAAAATAATAATCAATGAAATTGCTTTAATAGCATTAATTTACATTTGTTACAATTTGATTATAATCGTATTTATTAGAAAATTTAAAGAAGCTGGATTGGTAATAAAGAAAGTAAAAAATAATTACTACAAATTGGTAAGATTATTTTTTACCCTATTTTTAAGCACATATCTATCGCTATTAATTACAAATAAAATATTTGTAAACTATGACAACACAACAGCCTATAACATAACAAATCCTAAATATCTTATAACTTTTTTTGCAACTTTACTTATACATAATCTTTTATCTCTTTTCACATATAATTTCACAATACATTTAAATTCAAGACAACTTAAATATCTGGCAATATCAACCTCTATTGTCGAACTAATAATATTAATGTTTATTAAAATAGAATTTATATTAATAATTATTATAAAAAGCATCCTGCTATTAATAAAACCAAACAAAAATAATATCATCCAAAAAATAACAGTAATAACCATTTGGATAATCAATTTTGTATTAACAACATTAATACAAAATACTACATCAATCACTAACACACTTACGCTAAGCTATATAATCTCAATTTGTCTTTTTTCTACTATACTTATTAACATCTCCGAACATTTAAAATCCAAGTTTTCAAAAATAAAACAAAATTTTAAAAAAGCTGAAAAACTTAGTCTTGTAACTTTTTTTTTAATAATTGCAATCATAATATCTAGCAATATTGATAAAAAACATGAAATACAAATAGAACAAACAGTTAGCTTTCCAGAAAAAACAAATAAAATAAAAATCGAATACCTAAAAGGTAATAAAAATCCCATCCAAATAATTTCAAATGATTTTAACTTAACCTTACAAGCAAACGAAAAAACATTAAAAACTAGCATTAAAGCCGATGATGACTTAATGAATATTGATTTTAAAAAAATAGATATAGCAGAAAGAGCTGTTTATAGCATAGATTTAGTTACTCAAAAAATTGCAAATCAAATCGAGCTGCATTTTAAAAACGCATCTAAGCTAATAATTTATCAAAGTAATACTCCTTATAAAATATTAGCTAATAAAATTATCTTTTCACTTAAAAATATTAATTCTAAAAAAACAACAATTGCATTCACTCTTAAATCTCAAGATGACATAGCATATGAAGCATTTGCAAATCTTCATACTAAAAAAAATCAAGTTAAAATTTACAATAAAACCACTAATAAAGAAGAAAAAAATATAAAAATAAATTACTCTTGCAGGATAAAATATTCAGGGATATTGCCTAAAGCAGAAAAATATAAAAATCTTGAATATTTCAAACTAAAAGATGATAAAGAGATTGAAAATCTAAAAACTTTAAAATTAAATTAATATTCAAAATTAATCCTTTTTTTCCTATTAATATAACTTTGAAAAGCATAATCAATTAAACTGTCTACCAAATCTTTAAACTGAAGACCATCATGACCACACATTTTAGAAAACATAGATATATCAGTAAATCCTGGAATAGTATTTATTTCATTAAGATAAATTGCTCCTGATTTTTTTTCAACAAAAAAATCAACTCTTGCCATACCTCTGAGTTCTAAATTCTTATAAGCAATAAAGGCATACTCTTTAATAGTTAATAACTGATTTGTTTCAAGGTTTGCAGGAATGTTAAAGATAATAGAATTCCCGGGCATAACAGAATATTTGGCATCATAGTCATAAAATATAAAATCCTGAACAACAACTTCCCCAGGAGAAAATATTTTCATCTTTTCGTTCCCAATAATAGAACATTCAATCTCTCTAGCATCAATAAATTTCTCTATTACAATAGTAAGGTCATACTTTAAAGCTTCATCAATAAAAGATTCAATCTGATTTTCATCATAAGCCACATTTATTCCAATCGAAGATCCTAATATTGCAGGCTTAACAATAACGGGATAGCCTAAAACTTCCTTTACATTTCTTTTTACATCCTCTTTGTCTAAAAGATAATCATATTGTCTAAATCCAATAAAAGGCACTAAAGGAATATTAAAACTTTTAAGCAAAAGTTTGCAAAAATACTTATTACTAGAAATGGCGCTTCCTAAAATACCAGCACCAACGCAAGGAATGTCCATAACTTTTAAAATTCCTTGAATAGCACCATCTTCTCCAGTTCTTCCATGAACAACAGGAAAAACAACATCAATTCCAAGATTTTTATTATTTGAAAAAATTCCAAAACCCGGCAATAAACTAACAGTAGGCAAAACATCTATATTAAGAGGTTTTGGAGACTCAGAAACAGAATCTAGTAAATACCAAATACCTGTAAACTTATCAATATAAACAGGATAAACATTGTATTTATTTAGGCCTAAAAGAGCTAAATAAATGCTATAAGCAGATTTACAAGAAATTTCATGTTCAAAAGAAACACCGCCAAATATTAACATAAGATTTTTTTTCAAGTAGATCCTCCTTTTCTTATTTCTCTAAACTTGAAATAGCATTTTTAACTATCTCTTTTTCATTCCAAAAAATTTCTCTATTTTCATAAATTATTGAACTTTCATGGCCTTTGCCTAAAGCTACAACCAAATCTCCTGCCTTTGCAAGACTTATTGCTTTTTCAATAGCCTGCCTTCTATTAGGAATAAGAAATAAATTCTGATTTACAACTTTATTCACAATTCCTTTCGCAATATCTTTAATTATACACATGCTATTCTCACCTCTTGGATCCTCATCGCAAAGCACTATTAAATCAGAATAAATATCTGAAATTTGTCCTTGCAAAAATCTTTTTGCAACATCTCTTTCTCCTGCAGAACCAAAAACAGCAATCAATCTATTTTTAGCAAATCTTTTAAAAATAGGGAAAAGTTTAGAAAAAGCACCCGGGGTATGAGCATAATCAATGATTACAGAAAAATTTTGCCCCAAATTAATGCTATCCATACGACCATCAAGACTTTTAATGCAAATAAGCTTGTCAACAATTTCTTGAATATCGCTATTTAAAATTTGAGAAACTACAATAAGAGCAGCCATTATATTCTCAACATTAAAGCTCCCCAATAGGTTGACATTAGCAGAATATTTAACTCCTTTGTAATAAAATTCAAATCTGGTAGAATCTATTTTTTCATCAATAAAACTGACAAAAAAATCTGCTTGGCTACTTTTTAAGCTATAAGTAAAAGACTTTTTAACAGCGTTCTTAAACTCAGAAGAATAAGAGTCGTCAAGATTAACAACACCAAAACCATCGTCATCCTTAACAGATCGAAAAAGGCCTAATTTCACATTTAAATAATTTTGGATTGTACCATGAAATTCAAGATGTTCATGTCCAATATTAGTAAAAACAACAGCAAAATAATTAACATCAATAAGCCTTGCTGTTTCAAGATCAAGCCCATGAGAAGTGGATTCAAGAATTGCATATTGAACGCCATTTCTAACCATATTGCTTAAAATTAAATGTATTTCTGTAGACTCAGGAGTTGATTGCCTATAAGGATTTTTAATCAAACTCCCACTCCCATCATCAAAAAAGACTGTCGATATAAAACCTACTTTAACGCCCTTTTTTTTAAAAAGTAAGTATATATAATAACAAACAGAACTTTTACCGTCAGTACCAGTAACTCCAATAACTTTTAATTTTTTTGAAGGCTCATCATAAAAAACATTTGAAAAATTAGACATAAATTTTCTTATGTTTAAACCATCTACCTTAATATAAGTAACATTGGATCTGTAAAAATCTAAATCTCTTGAATACACAATAACATTGCTACCCTTTTGAATTGCCATTTCAATAAAATCATGTCCATCAAAATGGATTCCTGAAAGAGCAAAAAACACGTACCCGGATAAAACCAATTTAGAACTGTAAGTAGCTCCTAATATCTCTAAATCAAGAGAACCTTTTACATGTTTTATTAAATCCTGATCTAATTTTAATAAAACATCATTAAGTTTTTTATTCATACATTAAAATTTTACATAAAACTAATAAAAATAGCTAAGAAATTTAAAATTATGCTTCAACAGAAAATATATTTACAATTTTCTATTTTTTTAATAAACTAAGCAATGTTACAAGGCGCTGTACCCAAGTGGCTAAGGGAGAAGTCTGCAAAACTTTGATTCGCCGGTTCGATTCCGGTCAGCGCCTTCTAAAAACCAAGTCAAAAATATTTTTATTGCTTAGGATATGCAATTTAAAGCATTTTTATTAAAGATAAATTAAAATAATACATATATGTTAGAATTAATCGTGATATTACTATTTATAATATTATCTGCCATTTTCTCAGCATCCGAAACAGCTTACACTTCTTTAAGCATAATTCAGATACAAGATCTAAGAAAAAAAGGCAAATCAGGAATATCGGTATACAACCTGGTTCAATCACATTCAAAATTAATCACCACCATTCTTATTGGCAACAACATATCAAATATTGTTGCAACCACACTTACAACAAAATTTGTACTTGAAAAATATGGAAATAGCGCCCTTGCAATTTCAACAGGTCTAATCACAATAATCGTTTTAATTTTTGCAGAAATACTTCCAAAACAAATTGCAATTCTAAATAATGAAATTATTGCCTTATCAACTTCATTTTTTTTAAAACCATTAATTTTCTTATTTGGTCCATTAATATATATAATAAACGAAATAATAAAAAAAATATTAAATATCTTAAAAATTAAAACAAGCCATAAAATGACTAAAGAAAGCATAAAAAGCATGCTCTCTTTAGCAGGAAATTTAGGAATTTTAAAAAACGACTCTAGAATATTTATGCAAAAAATGTTAGACATAGATCAAGTAAGAGCTTCTGAGATAATGACTCACAGAACAGAGGTTTTTTCACTCTCAAGCTCATCGAAACTAAAAGATGTAATTAAATTGATCAAAGAAGAAGGATACTCCAGAATTCCTATATACAAAGGACAAAACAGAGAACAAATAATTGGAATTTTAATAGCTAAAGACCTCATCGAAATCAATAAAAAGGATATGAATAAAAACGTTTCTCAATTTATTAAACCAGCTGTATTTGTACAACAAAACAAAAGAATAAAAGACATACTAGATATTATGAGGAAAAAACAAAAAATAATGGCAATCGTAATTGACGAGTATGGCGGTTTCTCAGGAATACTTACAATAGAAGATATAGTAGAAAAAATTTTTGGAGCAATCTCTGATGAATATGACATTAAAGAAGAAAAAACTCTAATTACCAAAATTAACGACAATACTTACTTAATACTTGGCGAAACTACTTTTGACGAGATTGAAGAGACAATTGGAATATCTATTAAGCACAAAGAATACACAAATACAATTGGGGGTTACTTAATAGATCTACTTGATAAAATACCAACAAAAGAAGAAACAGTAAAAACAAAAGATGGGGAATATTTTATTAAGGAAATTCAAAACAATAAAATTGAAACAATAACTTTTATCAAATCTAAAAAGTAGCGATAAAAGTCGTTTACAAAATAATTAAAAACATTGGGAGAAACAAATGTTTGACATAAAACAAATTTTTAATAAAACTTATGAATACTTGATAATTATTATTACTTTAATACTAGTATCAATAATAATTATTGCAAACATATTCATAGTTGGACCATCAGAAGAAGCGATTGTACTTCGTCTTGGCAAACTTAACAGAACTCTTGACTCAGGAATACATGTAAAGATTCCATTAATTGAAGAAAAATTTATTGTGCCAGTCAAAATAGTCCAAGAAATTAAATTTGGATTTATAATATCTCCAAACAACATCAGAGAAAGTGATAATGTTAACGATGAGGGTATGATTATTACTGGCGATTTGAATATCATAAATATCGAATGGCTAGTGCAATACAAAATAAGAGATCCTTATTCATTCAAGTTTAAAGTAGAAGATCCTGAGACAACAATTAAAGACATTGCAAAATCGTCGATGAATAGATTGATTGGAGATAATACCATTTTTGAAATAATCAATGATAACAGAGTAGGAGTAACAGAAGGCGTTAAATCTTCCATGAATGAAATAATTGATAATTACAATTTGGGAATTGATGTAGTGCAAGTACAAATTAGAAATGCCCTACCCCCAAAAGGCAAAGTTTACGAAGCTTTTGAGGATGTAAACATAGCCATTCAAGACAAAAATAAATTCATTAATGAGGGGAAAAAAGAATTTAATCAAATAGTTCCAAAAATTAAAGGTGAAGCATTAAAAGTTATTGAAGAGGCCCGAGGATACAAAGAAAGTAGAATAAACAATGCACTAGCAGACACAGAAATTTTTAATGCCATACTAGATGCTTACACAAAAAATCCTGATATTACAAAAGAAAGACTTTACAATGAAACTATGAGAGAAATACTTGAAAACAAAGATAATATTGAAATAATTGATAAAAACTTAAAAAATTTCCTACCATTTAAAGAGGTAAAATAAATGAAATTTATAATAAATTTTTTATTGTCTACTGCAAAAATTATAACTTTTACAGTAGTAATTTGCTTAACTATTTTGTCTATTTTCCAACCAATTTATATTTTAAAAGAAAATGAAATTTCAATAACCACTCGACTTGGAAAGATTCAAAGAACTGAAAATTTAGCTGGACTTAAATACAAAATCCCATTAATTGAGAATGTACAAATATTCCCTAAAATTATTCTTAGATGGGATGGAGAACCTCAAAGAATTCCGACAGGGGGAGAAGAAAAGCAATTAATATGGATCGATACAACAGCTAGATGGAAAATTGCAGACATAAATAAATTTTATACAACAATAAAAACAATGAATAGAGCTTACATAAGAATTGACGCAGCAATTGAACCAGCTGTTAGAGGTGTTATTGCAAAATATCCTTTGCTTGAAATCATAAGAAGCTCAAACGATCCAATTCAACGCTTAGCTAATGGAGTATTAACTCCACAAGAAGCAAAAATTGATAGTATCTATAAAATAACAAAAGGACGAAAGATAATAGAAAAAGAAATAATTAGTATAGCAAATGGCAATACCAAGGATATCGGAATTGAGATTGTAGATGTACTAATCAGAAAAGTTACTTATGATCCAAGCCTTATTGAATCTGTAAACAACAGAATGATTTCAGAAAGACAACAAATAGCAGAAGAACAAAGAAGTATGGGACTTGCTGAAAAAACAGAAATTCTTGGAAGCATAGAAAAAGAAAAGCTAAAGTTATTAAGCGAAGCAAAAGCCACTGCTGCAAAAATAAAAGCTGAGGGAGACCGGGAAGCTGCAATAATTTATTCAAATGCATATGGTAAAAATATTGGATTTTACAAATTTTGGCAAGCATTAGAAAGCTATAAAGCAGTATTAAAAGATAAAAGAAAAATCTTCTCAACAGACATGGATTTCTTTAAATATCTGCACAATAGAAATTGACAATTTAGTTTATAAATTTTTTCTTTAAATAACTGTAAAGTAAAAATCCTAAAACACTGTTATTTTAAATTAAAATAGCGGTGTTTATTTTCAAATTCAAAACTAGCTATAAACCATCTTTTAGCACTATATTGAAAATCAAAATTTTTAAAGAGTTGACAAACATATATACTTATGAAAAAATTAAAGTATTAGAATAAAAAGGCTGCTGTAGCTCAGTTGGTAGAGCATAGGACTGAAAATCCTTGTGTCAGGAGTTCGATTCTCCTCGGCAGCATATTAATTAAATTGCAATTGTCGCTGTAGCTCAGTTGGTAGAGCATAGGACTGAAAATCCTTGTGTCAGGAGTTCGATTCTCCTCGGCGACATTTATTTAAAGATTAAAAGGATTCCAAAGTGATACTTAAAGAAATAAAGCAAATAAAAGACCTAAGTGAAAAAGACATAATTTTTGCAGGAATAGGAAATTTATCAAAACTTGGCACAAGAGTAACTGAAAAAATTATTAAAATTCTCTCTAAAGGTAATACGCCATACATTCCCGTAATAAAAAAAGAAGAAAATGTATCATATGAAGACCTGATAAAAAAAATAAATGAAGACATTTTAAATGATGACCTTAACTATTTAAGAGAAAAGCTAATAGATAATCTAAAAGACGTATATAAACCCTTTAAAGAAGACGACCCAATATTTTTTAACAAAGGTAAAAAACCACTCATGAAAATAAATACGTTAATGGAGACTGAGCCTAATCAAATTTATTGGAAAGAAATATTGGAAGGAAGCTTTAAAATACTGCCAAGACACAAGATAATATCTTTGCAAAAAATCTTATTAGAAATATATCATTATTTTGATGTCCAAAAAATTAGAACAAAAGAAAACCTTAAAGATAAAAAAACTTTAAAAAAATTATATTTATATTCTGCTAGAAGAGACTTCGAATTTTTTAAAGGAAAAGTTAAAACAGAAGGCGATTCAATATTACTACACTCAGTTGACACAACAATTTATTTTCTAATTACAATCGCAAATTTGAACAAAATAAGATCTTTACAAAATGCTCCTCGTTCAACTGTCAAATTTTTCCTTGACAAAACTGAATATACCGAATTTACAGAGTTTTTTTATGCAGAAGACATGATACTACAAGCTGCACTCGGTTCATTGCTACATTCAATAGGATTAATGCATATAACAATATTAGAAAGCATAGGAAATAAGATCAGTCTTAAAGACAAAAATTTAAAAGAACAACACAAATTAAAAATAGAATACTTGGAAAAAAATATTAACATTGCTAAGAATTTATTTAGAACAAGAGAAGATATTTCAGCCATTACAAAAATGATAATCAATGGACAAAAAGACTACCTTGATGCCACAGGATATCCACAATCAAAATCAAACAAATTTATTCATGAACTTGTTAGAATTTTTTGCATAATAGATACTTACGATGAATTGGTAAATCCAATAATACTAAAAGAAAGCGTCAATCCTTTAGAAACTGTTAAGTTCTTAATAGAAAATAGCGGAGAATATTGTTGGAGTAGAAAAGACCCAAACGAGCAGACAAAAAACAAAAAATTTGACATTAAAATGCTAGAAAATTTTTTAACAATACTTGCACCTTTTGATTATGGACAAATACTAAGTATAAGCAAAAAAGATACCGCTGAGAATCTTTTTAAAGCTGCTGTTATTGAATACAAAATGGACATTATGCCAAATTTATCGATAATAAACAAAAAAGAACAAACTTACAAAATAGGAGAAATAATAATGGATTTTGGCAACAAGGAAATTTTAATCAAAGATGCAAATGGAAATTACAAAAAAAATCCATTAAAAAATATTGATGATTTTGTAATAAAAAATAACATTCCAGAATTAAATAAAAATGAAATACAACTTATTCTCTTTAGTGATGAAAGAAAATTAAATCCTACAGTATTCTCAAAAAAATAAGTTTTGATCCTCCATATCTTTTCAAATTATAAACTGAAAGCTTTGATGTATTTATATCCAAATCCTCGCTAAAAGGACAATGCATAATAATATTAACTTTATCGTTTAAAATTTTACCTTTTAAAATAATCTCAAGTAAGTTAACTTTATTTTTATAATTAAAAGGGGGATCAAGATAAATAAAATCATAAAAAAGATCTTTTTTGCCCAAAAAATCTTCTGCTGTTTGGAAAAAAAACCTATAAGGTTCTTCAACAAAACTAAAATTTTTCACTAATGCAATTTTAGTTTTTTTATTACATTCGACAAGGTGAGCAAGTCCGGCTCCCCTACTAAGAGCTTCAACAGACATTATTCCAGTTCCCGCAAAAACATCTAGAAATTTTGAGTTAATAATATCTTTAAAAATAATAGAAAAAAATGCTTCTCTGACAAGAGACATCACGGGGCGAACACCACCTGTTTTAGGAAATAAAACTTTTCTACCTTTATATTTACCCGAACTTACATACATAAATGAAGATTTTAAACCAATTTTAAAAAACATTAAATATACAAAATTAAATTTTTGCTATAATCTTATTTTAAGAGAGAAAAGTATGAAAGGCATTATTCTAGCAGCTGGGTATGGAACAAGATTTTTACCAATAACAAAAACAATTCCAAAAGAAATGCTACCAATTTTAAACAAACCAGCCATAGATTACATTATCCAAGAATTTATCGATTCAGGAATAAAAGACATTTTAATAATAAGCTCAAGACGAAAAAAAGTTCTTGAGGATTATTTTGATAAAGAAATTGAACTCGAAAATATTTTTTTAAAAGAAAATAAAAAAAATGAATTAGAAATGATCAAAAACAAAAACATTAATACAAGTTTCATAAGGCAAAAAGAAATGTTGGGCACAGGAAATGCACTACTTTATGCAAAACCTTGGATAAATAGAGAACCTGTGATTGTAGCTTATCCTGACGATCTTCACATAGGAAATACCCCATTAAGCTTACAATTGATCAAGCTTCATGAAAAAACTGGTCAAAATATATTATCTATTATTGAAAATCCAGAGAATCTAAACAGATATGGGATAATAGATCTCTACAAAGATAAAATACATGTAAAAAATATTGTTGAAAAACCAAAAATTGGAAGTGAGCCCAGCAATAAAGCATCTATTGGAAGATTTTTGTATAACTATGAGTTTTTTGAACATTTAGAAGAAGGATTCAAATTGCACCAAAAAGGGGAATATTACCACACTTATGCTTTAAAAAAGCTGATGGATCAAAAAAAAGTATTATATAAAAATATTGAGGGGAAAAGAATTGACATAGGTACTATTGAAGGTTATTTAGAAGCAATAATAAATTTCGCAAAAAAAGATAAAAATCTAATAAAAATTATAAAAAAAGAGATTAATGAAAACGATTAAAAGGGATCTAGAATTTTACGATTCCCTTACCACATTGAAGAAATACATAATCAAATATATAGAAGAAAAAGTTTTAAAATATAGTATTTCTTCCCAACTTTACAAATTAGAAAAAACAGAAATAATCGAACTTATAAAGATTAGCAATAATTATGAAAAGGAAAAAAATGCATTAAACACTTCACTTGAAGAATATTTTTACAAAAAAACTCAAAATGAAATAATTAAAAAATGGATACTAGAAATAATAAGAAATAAAAACTTATCTCAAATAAGCAAAGAAACTAATTTCAACACAAAAAAGATGGGAATACAATATAAATTAAAATCCAATAACTTTTTAAAACTCATTGAAATACAAAATAATCCTTATTATTCTCAAGAAAAAAAAGATATTTACAAACAAATGATATTAAATTTTTCTAGCAATATTAACATTGCCAACTTAGAGCAAACAATAGATATCCTAATAGCTGTAAGAAACAAAAATAAAACTAAAATCTTAAGCATATTAAATAAGAATTTAAAAAATCAATCAGAGAATCAAAAAATTTTTAAATCAAGCTTAATCAACAAAGAAAGTAGGCTAATAAAACTAAAAAAAATACTCATTCTTACATATTGGCCAGTCGGATGTTTGAGTAAAAATATTTTTATCAAAATTATAATAAAACATTACAAGTTCTTGGAAGAAGAAATTTTAGCACTAAAATACAATGAAATTTTAAAATATTTACGTGCAATCAAAACTTTAAATCTTAACGAAATTTTTTATAAAGGTTCGAATAAAAATATCAACTTTAATTATTTTTTCAGTGATTTTACACAATACACCCCAAAAGATTTTAAAAATACATTAAAATGTTATTTATATATAATTGAAAAAACAATAACAAAAAAGTATTTAAATTGGTTTTTTAAAGATAAAATTTCGAACAATTGGGAAGCCTTCATAGATGCTCTTGAATACATTGAAAAATACAAGTTAATCAACATAAAAGAAAAAATCAAAGAAATTATAACTGCAAAACTTCAAGCAGAAGATTTTTTTATATCCTTTGACAAAACAAATTTCAACCCTTACGAAAGCTCCATCATATTTAAAGAAAAATATATTAAAAACATATTCTTAAAAAGCATTATGAGTTATGTCAAAGAAAATTCTCAGAATATAGAAACTTATGGATGGATTGCATTCTACATTTATGCTGATTCCAAGGATAAAAAAAATTTTTGTCAACACATGAAAGAATTTTTCAAAAATAAAAACTTCGAAGTACAAAATCAAATATTTGTATATTTTCTATCTTTTTATCCAAATATCGAAAATGAGCATTTCAATTTTATATCAAATATGCTACTTTACCTTGACGAAAATAAAATTGCAATACCTAAAAAAATAATAAAAATGCAAAAAATAAATCCCAATCAGTTAGATTACCAAAAATCATATCTTTTAATAAAATTATTAAAAACAAGATCAAGAATTCTAAAAATTATTCTCAAAAATATAAGATTTAATCTTATTGAAAAAATAAAAGATGAAAATGAAAAACAATTATTACCTGCAATATACTATTTGATATATTGTGAGAATCTGGTAGAATTAAAAAACAATAAAGAGATAAAATCTAATGAAAAAAATGGCTTATTAGAATTTATTTCTTTTTTTCAAAACAAAATTGGAACAAGAAAATAAATTTTAAAAAAATTTATGGAATCTGAAGACATTACATCTAAAATAAATATAATGGGAACAAAATGAAGATTTATTTATTGTTAAATAAAAATTTTACAATTTTTATTTTATTTCTAATTTTAATATTTAATTCAAAATTGGCATATTCTCAAAGGCTAATTAGAATTGGCAAAGAAGAAATGAAAAACAAAAATTACATTCAAGCAATTGAAACTCTAAGCGACGCTATTAAAAAATATCCAAAAGTACAACTAGGCTACTACTTTTTATCAGTAGCATACAGAGAAAATAACCAACTAACAGAAGCAGAAGGAGCTCTGCTTGATGGAATTGCAATAGGAGGTGAGATTGATTACATACTATATTATGAATTAGGCAACATAATGTTTAACAGAGGAGAAGGTTATTACCCTCTAGCAATAAAATATTATTCTAATTCTATCAAAAGTAAGCCCAATTATGACAGCGCACTACTAAACAGAGCTAATGCTTATGTTCAACAGGGCAAAATAACATCTAAAGAAAAAGAATATCAAAAAGCCTGGGATTCATATACTATGGCTATCCACGACTATTCACAATTTATTACCCTTAGGTCAAAAACAGAAAAAAAAGACAACATTTTGCTTATAATAAGCTATTTAAGAGATGAAAAAATTAATCTTGAAAAACTTGACAAAAGTTTAAAAGGACGTGCTGAGCATATTGTATACGCAAAAGAAGATAAAAATAAAATACTCAAAGATAGTTTTAAAGACAGCCTAGAAACAAATTCTTTAATTGAGCTAGAAAAACTTAACTGGCAAGAGGAGTTATACATAGATGAATAAAAAACGTACAAATTTTTCAGTATTATTGCTTTTAATTTTTTTACTTATCTCATCATTTGGAGGCTTTGGTTACTATATATACCAAAGCAAATTAAACGACAAAAACCAAGAAATAATGCTAAACGAAATTAAAAACAGTATAATAGAAAGAAACTATAAAAAAGCATATTCTGTTGCAAAACTTCTGCAAGACAAATACCCTCAAAATGAAGACATTTCAATGCTTACAAATACACTAGCAGAAATTGCTAATAGCAGCCCTTTTGAATCAAACGACTTACAAAGAGATTCTGCAAATCAAATATTAGACAAAATCAAAGGCCAAGATAATACAAAAACAAATGAAAACGAAAATTTTGATATAGCATTTAATAATAGATACATTAAAGACACCGCAATAACAGAAAACTACTCTAACAGGGCAGATGACATTGGCATTGAAGATGAAGACATATCTGAATTTAAAAAAAGCAAAATCCCAGAAAAAATAAACCCAGATACAAAACCAAAAGAAGAAAATCAAACAATACAACCTCTAAATCTTAAATCAAATATTAATGACCAAAAAAATTTATTTAATCTGGAAAAGATAAAAAAAAAATTAAATGAAAAATCAAACAGTGAGAATATCTTAGACAAATCTCAAAAAATAGAAAATGATAAGCAGAACATAGATTTTCCCAAAGAAAAAAATCCAGAACATATTTTTAAAAAAACAGACATCAATAAACATCCAGACAATGATAATACTACACCTTTAAAAAAAATTCCTTCAGACCCCCAAAAAGAAAGTGATCTTTCTCCACCCAGTCAAACAATAATTGGAAAAATCCAAAGACCATATAGTTACTTGATAAAAAAAGAACTCTATGAAATATTAGATGACATTAATACAGGCAGGGTAAAACTTGGAAAAAACAGATTAAAAGAATTAATTAAAAAAGGCTTAAGCAATAAATTCCAAAAAGTAAATGAATTGATTGAAAGTTTAAAAAATAAAGATGCTTCTAATTTACTATTAACCTTAATAAAAAAAGATATTGAACCAAATCTAGTCAATATACCAAAAGATCCTTACAAAAAAGACATCCCCAAATTAAATAAAAAAGACAAGAAAAATCAACACTTGGAAGACCTTAAATCTAAAGTTTATTCAATAAAACCTGTTGATCTTGAAAACACAAAAACCCGTCAGCAAGCCCTTAAGGATTTAAACGAATTCTTAAAAACAAACCCTAACGACACTTATGCCTCTAAAGCTTTAGCTCAAGCTAATAAAATACAACACTTGGAAGACCTTAAATCTAAAGTTTATTCAATAAAACCTGTTGATCTTGAAAACACAAAAACTCGTCAGCAAGCCCTTAAGGATTTAAACGAATTCTTAAAAACAAACCCTAACGACACTTATGCCTCTAAAGCTTTAGCTCAAGCTAATAAAATACAACACTTGGAAGACCTTAAATCTAAAGTTTATTCAATAAAACCTGTTGATCTTGAAAACACAAAAACTCGTCAGCAAGCCCTTAAGGATTTAAACGAATTCTTAAAAACAAACCCTAATGACATTTATGCCTCTAAAATTTTAGCGCAAGCTTATGAAAATAGTAAAGATTTGCCAAAAGCAGAAAATTTATATGAAAAAATTGCAAACCTCACAAATACTCAAGAAGATTTCTATAAACTTGGAATAATTAGATTCAAGCTTAAAAAGTATGAACATTCAATAAAATCATTTGATCAAGCAATAAAACTAAACCCAAATCATAAAAAAGCGCATAATAACAAAGGAATAGCTTTAATGATGCTAAACGAAAACAAAAAAGCAATAGAATCTTTTGAGAAAGCCATACAAATTGATAAAAATTATGACATTGCCTACTACCAAAAAGGAATAGCAGAGGAAAAAAATGGCAATATGCAACAAGCATTTACCAGTTTTACAAATGCCTACAATCTCACTAAAAAACTAAATTATGCATTAAAAGCTGGAATAATAGCAAACAACTTAGGCAACTTCAAAAAAAGTGAAGAATATTTAAGCTTTTTTAATGAAAATGCAAAAAAACATAACGAAATTGCTATTTATAACCTATCAATAGCAAAATTTGAGAACAATAAACTTGAAGAATCTCTTGAAACCATAAACAAAGCCATTAACTTAAATCCAGAAAAAAGCGAATATTTATATTTAAAAGCATCTATAAATCTTAAAAACAAAAATTATCAAAATGCCATGTCACTTTACAGTTTAGTAATTGAAAAAAACCCTGAAAATATTTCAGCCTATATAAATCTAGCAAAGGCATACGAAAAAACAGGAAATAAAACTCTAGCAATCTCAACTCTTGAAAAGATAATAAATAAAAACAATAAATTAGCCTTAAACAATCTTGGAATACTTTACAAAAAAGAAAAAAATTATCAAAAAGCAATTGAAATTTTTGAAAAAGCAATAACCAATTCAGATATTGAAGCAAAATATAATCTTGCAACCACCTTGATTGAAATGAATGACAACACAAGAGCTAAAGACCTTCTCAAGGAATACACAAAATTAAAACCAAACAATCCAGAAGCCTTGCATGCACTAGGAATAATAGAATACAACGAAAATAACAATGATCAAACATTAAGAGAACTTATCAAAAAATTTCCAAATTACAAAAAAAATGAAAATATTAAAAAAATAATAGGAATATAAATTTAAATGAACAAAATAAGATTCTTGGATAAATACCTAGTTCAAAAAATAGCAGCAGGAGAATCAATAGACAGACCATGTTCAATATTAAGAGAATTATTAGACAATGCAATAGATTCTGGAGCTACTAAAATTGAAGTCTTTCTTGAAGAAGGAGGAATTCATAAAATCCTAGTAATAGATAATGGAAACGGGATAAGTCAAGAAGATTTAAAAATCTGCTATCTACCACACACTACTTCAAAAATATCCTCAGAAGAAGATTTAAGAAAAATAGAAACTCTAGGATTTAGAGGAGAAGCTCTCTCCAGTATTGCAATTTGCTCTAACCTTTCAATAACAAGCTCAATAGCTAGTAATGAAAGCTATCGGATAGAAGTAGAAAATGGCATTGAAAAATATTTTAAAAAACAGCCTGCCATAAATGGAACAATCGTAGATGTTACAAAAATATTTCACAACTTTCCAGCAAGAAAAAGATTCTTAAAGCAAGAGCCTATTGAAACAAAAATGTGTCTAAAAGTTTTAGAAGAAAAAATAATAACCCACCCTGAGATCAATTTCGAAATTAATTTGAATCAAAAACTAAGAAAAATTTACTTTAAAGAATCGTTGATTGATAGAGTGCAAAATGTATACGGGCATGTAATAGAAAATAATAAGTTCAAGGTTTTAAAAAAAGAATATGAAAATATAAAAATAGAAATATTTTTAGCATCAGACAATTTTTCTAAAAAAAGTAAAAGGAATATTAAAACATTTATCAACAGAAGAGCTATCGATCAAAAAGATCTCTTAGAAGCAATAATTAATGGCCACAGCAGAATACTGTCTCCTGGCAATTTTCCAATATGTTATTTATTTTTAGAAATAAATCCTGAACATATTGACTTTAATGTCCACCCACAAAAAAAAGAGGTAAGATTTTTCAATCTTCCATTTCTATTTAAACTAATCTCTGACAATATTAATAATTTTTTCGATAAAGACATAAATAACTATAACGACATAATAATAAAAAGACAGTTAACAGATGATGGCCATTTAATAGAAATTAAAAACCAACCAGGAAACTTTAACAGAGTTGACACACATGAAGCATTACAAAACAAAAATGTAGAAACAAAAGACTTTGCAAATGCGCTAAGCAAAAACATAATACAAAATAATCTTGACTTTAGCAAGTATAATTCAATTATACAAAACAGACCAACATTTAAAGAAAACATTGCAAACATTTTCTCTGATGACTTTTTAGAATTTGAAGAATTGCCAAACAGAAATGAAAAAGAAGAAATAAAATTTAACTATATCGGGCAAATATTTTCTGAATTTTTAATCGTTGAACAAGTAAATGAAATTTATTTCATAGACCAGCACGCAGTTCATGAAAAAATAATATATGAAAACCTTAGAAATTCAAAAAAAACCATTCAAAACCTTTTAATACCAATTGAATTCACAATAGATGATGAAAACACAGAAAAAATCATAGACAGTGAAATCGAAGAATACAAAAAAATGGACATTATAATCTCTAAAATAAACCCTAAAAAATATCAACTTGAATCTATTCCTAATATTTGCAATCAATACGAAAATACTCTTATTCAATTTTTTCAATCAAGAAAAAGTAGGACAATAAATTCTCTTGAATCTGATTTATATGCAACTATTGCTTGCAGAAAGGCTGTTAAAACCAATGATATATTAAGCGTTGAATTTAGCAAATTTTTAATAACTGAATTTTTTAAACTAGAAATCAAACATTGTCCACACGGTCGTAAAATTTATTACAAAATATCTAAATTTGAGCTTGAAAAAAAAGTTGCCAGAGCATAAAATGAAACCAGAGTTCCAATGATAAACAAAATCAAATCAGAAATCAGATTGTTAAAACTAGAAAAAGAAAAAAGCTTAATTGAGCTTGGAAAAATATTGAAAAATAGCAATATAGTAGAATTAAAAAATTTAAAACACTATCCTAATCTAAAATTAGCAGAAAAAGAATTATATCAAATGAAAAGCAATTTAAGCAAGTCAGAAGAAAATGAAAACATATTAAAAAATTTAAACAAAAAAATTTGTATTCTTAAAAAAGAGTATAAATCAATTAGAAAATCATATAAAAAAAACCTTAAAGAAATTGCTATAACAATAATCAAAATTTATCCTCAAAATCTAGAATTAATATCAAGATACAAAATGAACTTTTATAAATTAAAACCTGAAAAATACAAAAAAATAAATTTAACAAGTGATAATAAAACAAAAAATTTTTTACAAAAAATAATACTTAAAATCAATTCAACAATAAACAACATTATCAATATAGTAAATATATGTAAAATATCAAAAGAATTCGAAAAACAAGTATTTGCAAAATATTACCTTTCTGAAAACTTAGAAAACATAATAGATGAATTTTCATTAAATAAAAAATTAAACAATGAAATTGCTAAAGAATTTAAAGCAATAAATGACATCAAAACAAATATAAAAAGCAAAAAAGAAGAAATACAACAAATAATATATACAAGCAAAAAAGAAAAAATATACAAAAAGAATAGAATAAAAACCGAAATTAACGTTATTATAAAAAACAAAGAAAATATTTTAAAAAAAATTGCTGAAGAATTTATTGAAACCGCAAAAAAAGATAAAATCCCGGCTAAAAATAACGCAATCGGCTCAATAATCCAAAAAATAGACAAAACAAGTCAAAAAATATTAAATTTAAATAATGATTTAATAAAAATAACAAAACAGGAAGAAATAAACAACATTCAACAAAAGATGCAAGTCTTAGCAAAAGAAAAAGATAAAATCAATAACAAATTAGATGCATTAACTTCTAAGATGGAAATTATTCAAAATGAACTTGACAATAAATAAAAAATCAATATAATAATTAAAGCTAAGGGCCCATAGCTCAGTTGGTTAGAGCACCCGACTCATAATCGGTAGGTCCCAGGTTCAAGTCCTGGTGGGCCCAATTTGATCTTTTTAATTTACCTTAAAAAAAAGATTTGAATTTTTTCCAACATAATAAAAACTTATGTAATTATCCAGTGCTTGATCAATCTCTAAGGCATCTAGTGAATCGATCTTAACAACTGAAGAAACGGGATATAGCTTGTCTTTAAAAGTTTTAACAAAAAATACTTTAGAATTACTTAACTTATTCAGCATTGCCATGTCTTTCGACTTATACACATAATTGTGAACATCATCTAAATCATATTTTGACATATCTAAAAAAATAACAAGCTCTTTATCGTATACTCTCATGCCCTTATCAAAAAGAAGAACAGATGAGGTAAAATCTTCAAAAGTTTTATCAAAAAAATTAAACCTCAAATCTCTACAGTACAGAATATCATTGCCAAGACTAGAATCAATAAAAGAAGAACTATAATTCTTGTTAAGAACTTGAATAAACTCATTAGTGTCCTTATTCTCTATTGATAATTTAAAAACATCTTTTGGATTTAATACTTTAATTGCAAAATCAAAACTCATAAAATAATCTAAACGATTCTCAGTAAAATAATAATTTACCTTATAATCAACTTCTTTTATCTCTGGGTAATTTATCTCACAAGAACAAAAAACATAACAAAACAATAATATTAATTTAACTTTTAACCCGCTCTGCATACTCTTTAGTTTCAGAATTAACTAAAATTTTATCTCCAACGTTAATAAAAAGTGGAGCTTTTACTACAAGCCCTGTATTAAGAGTAACATTTTTCATTGCATTTGTTACAGTATCACCCTTAACAGCCGCCTCAACCTCTACAACTTCAAAAGCAATCTTTGGAGCTAACTTAATATCAATAACCGAATTGTCAAATGTTATAAGAGAATAGATTTCCGACTCCTGTAAAAAAGGCAATTTATCTTGAAAACTAGAACTTTCCTTTAAATCCAAATTAACTTGATCATAAGTTTCTAAATCCATAAAAACCAAAACTTCATTATCCCTGTATAAATACTGGGCACTAACCTCATGAATCTCAATCCCTTCAGCAGTATCTGCCCCTTTTAAAGTTTCTCTAATGACAGATTTGTTTTTCAGATTCTTAAGCTTTAATCTAACTATTGCCCCTCCTCTACCTGTTTTTGAAAATTCTCTCTCAAGAACAATATGTGGAGCACCTTTGATAAGTAAAAAAGAACCTTTTTCAATCTCACTAGATTTCACTACCGCCATTTAATACCTCGCAAAATTCAACATACAAATCTAATAAATTTATACCAAAAAATTAAAATATTTGCTATTATTCCCCAATTATAACTTAATCAATAAAGTTAATTTACAATTGACTTATTTTAAATTAATGCTATTATATATTTAAACAAAGGAGTTTACTTGATGAAAAAATTTATTATCTTAATTCTTATGCTATCAACAAGTCTATTATACAACTGTAAAAATAAAGACAATGAAAAAATTGTATCAATTGGGGGTTCTACAACTGTAAGCCCAATACTAGACGAAATGATTTTAAGATATAATAAAATAAGAAATGATACTAAAGTAACCTACGATGCACAAGGGAGTAGCGTTGGTATAAACGGGCTATTTAACAATATCTATAAAATAGCTATATCATCAAGAGATTTAACAAAAGAGGAAATTGAACAAGGAGCAAAAGAAACCGTATTTGCTTATGATGCTTTAATTTTCATCACAAGCCCTGAGATAAAAATTACAAATATTACAGAAGAAAATCTAGCTAAAATACTAAATGGAAAAATCCAAAATTGGAAACAAGTGGGAGGCCCTGATGCTAAAATCAACTTCATTAATCGAGACTCTTCTTCTGGTTCTTATTCCTCTATAAAAGATCTACTTCTTAATAAAATATTTAAAACTCACGAAGAAGCTCAATTTAGACAAGACGGAATAGTAGTAAAATCTAATGGAGAGGTAATTGAAAAAACAAGTCTTACTCCATACTCAATAGGATATATAGGCCTTGGATACGCAAAAAATTCAATAGAAAAGGGTTTAAACACGCTCTCTGTCAACAGCACATACCCTACAAAAGAAACAATAAATAGCAATAAATACACCATTAAAAGAAATTTAATAATAGTTACAAATAGCAAGTATGAGGATAAAATAGTAACTCAATTTATTGAGTTTATGACAAGCCCAACCGGACAAGATATCGTTGAAGAACAAGGTTTTATAGGGATAAAAACATAATTGAATTAAAGAAAAGAAAACTTGACTTAATATCAAATCAAGTAATACAATTTAGAACTGACATGAGCCTTAAGGGATCTTTTTAAACAATGTGTCTAAACTTAAAGACAAAAAGAAAGATAGTTGGAATTATTTTCAAAGCTTTTATTATTATATCTGCAATAATTAGCTTTCTATCAATAGTGTTTTTAGGTGTCTTTATATTAAAAAACGGAATAACACCATTTGTCCATAACAAAATTAAAATTTCTAACTTTTTATTTAGCACAAATTGGGATCCTACTAGCAATCTACAAAAATCGTATGGCATCTTAGCCTTCATTATTAATTCCTTTTTAACTACATTCTTTTCAATTTTAATTGCTTTGCCAATTGGATTGGGATTTGCAATATATTTGCTTGAAAAAGCAAAAGGATTTTATCAACAATTTTTACAAACAGTAATAGAACTTTTGGCAGGAATCCCTAGTGTGGTTTACGGATTTTTTGGAAGCACATTTATTGCCACTTTAGTAAAAAACACTTTCCAAAGAGAAGACAATTTGGGATATAATTTAATAAGCTCATCACTCATCTTAAGCATAATGATAGTTCCCACAATAATTAGCGTTTGCTATTCATCACTCAAAGCCGTTCCCAAATCATACAAATTTGCATCCCTCGCATTAGCAGCAACAGATTGGCAAACAATATATAAAATAACAATACCATCAGCTAGTCGAGGCATTTTAGCAGGAACAATATTAGCAATAGGAAGAGCTATTGGAGAAACAGTAGCAGTATTAATGGTAGGAGGAGGCTCTCCTCTTTTTATAAAAAATGCATTTTCTCCCATTAGAACGCTAACTGTAAATATTGCTATGGATATGGGATATGCCTCGGGAAACCATAGAGAAGCTCTTTTCTCTACAGCTTTAGTGCTATTGCTATTTTCAATAATTACAAATCTACTAAAAAATCTTATCCTATCTTCAAACAAAAGGTTAAATAAAAAGTGACCAAAACTCAAATAAACAAATTGATTAACAAATTTTATTTCTTTATAATTAATTTTATTGCATATTTGTTAACAGCACTATTAATTTTTATAATAGCATACATATTATACAACTCTTTATTTTATTTTAAAAAAAAACAAACTTTATTTTTAAACAACACGAAAAGCTTTGTAACATTTAAAATAGAAGGCAAAGAAATAAAAATTGCCTTCATTGTTAACAAAAATATCAATACAGACAAAATCTCAACAGAAGACATTTACAATATATATAATAATAAAATTTCACACTGGGGAAGCATTTCAGATCAAGGAATAGATATTATACCTATTGCCAATTCACTTGATAACGTATCTAGCAAAGCTATTTTAAAAACGCTAATCAAAAACAATATGTTTAATAAAAGATACATAAAAATAGAACCATCAATTAAAAAAGTAGTTCAAACCATAAACAGCACAGTAGGTGCTATAAGCTATTTAACAAAAGAAGAATTCGAATCTTTAGACTTTAAGAGATATTCTAATATTAAAGCTTTAAAAATAAAAACTATGTCTGTACTAATAAGCAAAAAAACTTTAACAAAAAATGAAAATGAGATGATCAATACACTAGGTGTTGATGAGGTTGAAAAACTCATTAAAGGTAAAGAACAATGGATTAATTTAATATCAAAAGACATTAAATTAGAAATAATAAATTTTACAGGCCAAGAAGAACAACTAATAGAAAATATAGAAAAAACAGAAGGAACACTAGCAATCGTACCTTGGCATTATTTTCACAATACTAAAGCACCCTTTATTAAAATGTATTACTTTGCTAATAGCACTCCGTTGAATTCAAATTTCATATTATCTATTCCAAGAGATTCTGGTGCATATGGTGGAATTTCTTACTTAATCTTAAACACTTTTTATGTAATATTACTAACAACTGCTATTTCAATATGTATTGGAATAGGAACTGGCATAATGCTTTCAGAATATACTTCTAACAAAATATTTTACAAAATACTGTCTATGAGTATTGACATATTGTCTTCAATTCCTGCAATAATTTTTGGACTTTTTGGACTGATATTTTTTGTGCCAATTTTTGGAATGGGAATACTTTCAGGGGCAATAGCAAGCTCATTAATGATATTGCCAATGATTGTCAAAACAACCGAAGAAACATTTAAAACAATCCCAAAATCATACAAGTATGCTTCATTTGCATTAGGAGCAAACAAAACAGAAACTATAATGAAAATTATGTTCCCTGCAGCTATTCCTGGAATACTAACAGGAATAGTTCTTGCAATAGGAAGAGCTTTAGGAGAAACGGCCGTATTGCTTTTTACAATGGGAACACACTTGGGACTTGCAACAAATTTAAATGAACCATCAAGAACATTAACTGTGCACTTACTGATGTTATTTCAAGAAGGACACCTGGACAAAGGATTTGGAACAGCTTCAATACTTGTAATAATGGTACTAATAATAAACTTAACATCAAAATTTTTAATAAACAAATTATATAGGATTAAATAAATGATAAAAGAAAAAGACAGCACAAAAAATGAATTTATAATAGAAGCAGAAAACCTAAGTCTATTTTATACAGACTTTAAGGCTTTAAATAAAATAAATATTAAAATACTAAAAAATAGCATTACTGCTTTAATAGGCCCATCTGGCTGTGGGAAATCAACTTTTTTAAGAACTCTAAATAGAATGAATGACCTTGTTGAAGGCATTAAAATAGAAGGCAATGTAATATATGAAGGGAAAAACATTTATTCAAATAATTTCGATATCCTTGAGCTCAGAAGAAAAATAGGAATGGTATTCCAAACTCCTAACCCATTTTTAATGTCTATCTACGAGAATATAAGCTATGGCCCAAAAATTCATGGAACAAAAAATAAAGAAAAACTAGATGAAATAGTAGAACAATCTCTAAAAAAATCTGCACTCTGGGAAGAAGTTAAAGACAAACTGAATACAAATGCCTTAAGTCTGTCAGGGGGCCAGCAACAAAGACTCTGCATTGCAAGAACTCTTGCAATAGAGCCAAATGTAATCCTAATGGATGAGCCTACTTCTGCACTTGATCCAATATCAACAGGAAAAATTGAAGAGCTAATAATAAACTTAAAAGAAAGCTATACAATAATCATTGTAACTCATAACATGCAGCAAGCTGGAAGAATATCTGACAGGACTGCATTTTTCCTTAATGGATATATTGAAGAAGAAAGCCCAACTGATGAACTATTCTTCAATCCTAAAAATACTAAAACTGAAGAATATATCAGTGGAAAATTTGGATAATTTTAGCCTAATGAAACATCCAGAAACATCATTAACGTAAAACCAATAACACCAAATATGCTTGGCACTTTATTGTCAATATCTTTTCTCTTAGATTCAGGTATTAATTGCTCAATTGACACATAGATCATAGCTCCGGCTGAGAAGGCTAAAGCAAAAGGTAAAATTCGAGTAAAAGAATAAACTGCATAAGCACCCATAAGACCCCCCACAATTTCTACCAATCCTGACATCTGGCCATAGTTAAAACATTTTCTCAAAGCAACATTACCCCGTCTTAAAGGTAAAGAAATGGCTGCTCCTTCAGGAATATTTTGAATGCCAATACCAAGCGTAAGAAGCATAGCTCCAACTAAAGTTTGAATATTCGGATTAGACGCCAAAGCTCCAAAAGCAACCCCAACAGCTAATCCTTCTGGGAAATTGTGCAAAGTAACAGCAGTAAAGAGTAGAAAATCTTTTTTACCGTGTCTAGTTAAATCCTCATCAATAAAAGTAAGTTTATCAAGATCTGGAACAAATACATCTACAATATATATAAAAAATGCTCCAACAAGAAATCCGAAAACAGCTGGAACCCAAGTAATGTATCCAAGCTCTTCAGCTCTTTCTATAGCTGGCTGAATAAGCGAAAAAAAACTAGCAGCTATCATAATACCTGCTGAAAAACCAAGCATAGCATCCATTATTTTATTATCCACCTTTCTAAAGAAAAAAACGGCAGCTGCTCCAAAAGCTGTAGTAAACCAAGTGAAAGTAGATCCTAAAAGTCCCAACAATACAGGATGCAAAGTCAACAAATAATCCAAAATTGATTTAATCATAAAGTCTCCTATTAAAATAAATCAACAAATAATAAACAATTTTACTCATCAATCAGAATAGCTTTTATTCTTCTTATACCTGAAGATGAAGATTGTTCTTTTTGTATTTTAAAAGTACCAAGCTCATTGGTATTCTCAACATGAGGACCTCCACAAACTTCAAGTGAAAATCCATCTATCTCGTAAACACTCACCAAATTATCATACTTTTCTCCAAAAAGAGCCATAGCACCTTTTTCTCGAGCCTCACTTAATTCCATTATAGATTTTTTTACAGATAAAGAATTTTTTATCTGTAAATTAACAATCTCTTCAACTTTTTTTATCTCATCATCTGTCATCTTTTTAGAATGAACAAAATCAAACCTTAATCGATCAGCAGTAATATTGCTTCCTTTTTGTCTAACATGATCACCTAGTACTAATTGAAGCGCTTTATGAAGCAAATGAGTAGCCGTATGTAACTTAGTGGTTTCATAAGTATAATCAGCAAGCCCCCCTTTAAAGACTTTATCACCCCCTTTCTTTGAAATCCTTTGATGTTTTTTAAAATACTCATTAAAACCTAACTTATCAATATTAAAGCCATATTCAAAAGCAATCTCTTCTGTTACTTCATATGGAAAACCATAAGTATCATAAAGTTTAAAAGCAATATCACCAGGAATAGTCTTGGAAGGTAAATTTCGTATCATTTTAATAAATTCTTGCTCACCTTGAAATAAAGTTTTAAAAAACTTTTCTTCTTCTGTGTTTAATTCCTTTTTGATAAAATCTTTTTTTTCTGTTAACTCCTTGTAAAAGGATCTATAAATGGTTTCTACAGAATCAACAAGGTCAGCTAAAAAATGAGATTTTATTCCAAGCTTCTTTGCATATCTAATAGATCGTCTTATTAATCTTCTTAAAACATACCCTTGACCCAAATTGGAAGGAAAAACAACAGAACTATCCGCAAGAATAAAACAAGCTGCTTTAACATGATCAGAAATTATTCTAATACATGTATCATCATCTTCTTTTTGTCCATAAATTTTACCAGAAATAACTTCTATTTTCTTTATTATAGGCATAAATGCATCTGTATCATAAACTGAAGATTTGCCCTGTAAAAAAGCAATTGTCCTCTCAAGCCCCATCCCCGTATCAACACATTTGCGATCCAATTCTATGTAATTGCCATTTTCATCTTTATTGTATTGCATGAAAACATTATTCCAAATTTCAAAATATTTACCACAAGAACACGTAATATTGCAATCAAAAGAACACTTGGTCTTTCCAGTATCCACATATATTTCAGTATCTGGCCCACAAGGCCCTTTAGATCCAACGGGTCCCCAAAAATTATGTTCCTTGGAAAGATAATATATTCTATCTTTAGAAATACCTAGGCTTTGCCAAACTCTAGCTGTCTCTGTATCACATGAGATCTCTTGATCGCCTTCAAAAACACTTACATAAAGATTTTCTTTTGGAATATTTAAATAATCAGAAGACGTCAAAAATTCAAAGCTACACTTTACAGAATACTCTTTGAAATAAGCTCCAAGAGACCAATTTCCAAGCATTTCAAAAAAAGTCAAATGGCTTAAATCTCCAACCTCATCAATGTCTCCTGTTCTCAAACATTTTTGAACATTAACAAGCATGTTCCCTGATGGATGCACTTCTCCAAGAAGATAAGGAATAAGAGGCTGCATGCCAGCTGTATTAAAAAGAACTGTAGAATCGTTTTCAGGAATCAATGATTTGCCCATTATTTCAAAATGTTTTTTTGATTTAAAAAAATCTATATATTTTTTACGCAACTCGTCAAGTGTCATTAAATAAATTCCTCATTTTTTCTATATATTACTAAATCACCTTTTAAAGTTAAACTTTTAATATAATTGATAAAAGATAGTGTCATAATTTTTAACTCTTTTTTACTTATTTTACCCAAAAAAGCTTCTTCATCTAAAATAATTTCTTTACGCCTTTTTGAAACATTTGAAAGCATTTTATCTCTAACCTCATTAGTTTTATCTTTAATAATAATTGCAATCTCTTTGTCTGTAAACTCTCTTAAAATATTATGCATATCATTGTCCATGATTCTCAATATTACATTAATATCAAATATTTTTTCTCGAATTTCACTGTCCACAACAGGATTTAAATCTTGTAGATTAATCTTATTAAGCAGATTTTTCTCTTCATTAGAATCCATATAGCTTAAAATATCAACAAGTATCTTAGATCCATCAAGTTTATCTGTTTTAAGATTCCCTTGCATCTTAAATCTATCCTTAAGTTTATTTGAGATTACCTCTACTGTCTCCATACTCAACTGTCTTGTTTTAGCAAGATCTTTTACAAATTCTCTTCTATCTTCTTCTCCTAGCATTGAAAAAACATACTTTTTTTGATCTTTATTTAAATAATTATATAATATGACAAGTGTTTTAATATTCTCATCTCTAACCAATGCCCAAAGTTGCTCATGCTCAATTTGAGATAAATAATCAAAAGGAATAAAAATATCATTGCCAGTAACTTTTTTATAAATTGACTTTGCTTTAGATTTTCCTAATGTCTTATTCAATAATTCATAAGCAAAATTATCATCAATCTTAACATACTTTTTCTCATTTCTTAGCAACTCTTCAAATTCTTTAATAATATGATCTTTTTCTTCTGGTGCAATATAACTAATCTTTGCAATCTCTCTCGTAATCAAGATTATATCCGAATCATCAAGCTCAGACATAATCTTTGCAGATTTTTCAAGTCCAATAGCTAAAAAATATTTTGCAATCTTTGTAACCTTACTCTCTTTGCGAATGAACCCTGGCTTTAAGTCCTTAATATTCTTGGATTTATATTCAACAGGTGGCTTATTTTTATTACCCTTAATAAGACTTATCCAAGATCTAAGCATAGAACCTTGAATCTCTGAATCAGAAAAGTTTTCATTTAAACTTAAAGTATCAATTTTCTCAATATTTTTTTTGCCTAAATTTTTAGTATTTTTATACTTAGAAAGCCTAGGATCCTGCATAACTTTCATCTCTTTTAATATTTGTAAGAACTAACAAATTGGGATGCTCTTTGAGAAGTTTAGCTGGGCATTCATTGATAGAATTATTAAAACCTAAAAAATTTTCTAAAGCACGCTTTTTATCCGCGCCCATAAATAACAAAACAACAGCTTTTGAATTAAACAAAGATTTTGGGGTCAAGCTTATTCTTTTGCTAGGAGATTTAGGAGAATTATATTCATACTGATAGCCTTCAATATCTGAAAATAAAAGTTTTTTTGAAGGGAAAAGCGATGCGATGTGGCCATCCTCACCGACAGAAACTATAATAAGATCAAATATATTAAATCTAGAATTAAATTCGATATTATAGTCATAAATAGCTGTAGTTTCATCCATTTCGTTGTAAACAAAAGCATGAAATTTGGAAATGCTTATTAAATTTTTATTAACCATTTTGGAAAAAAAATTTTTATTTAAAAGATTATAATTACTCTCCTTGTCATTTAATGGAACACAACGCTCATCAATTAGAAAAAAATGTGACCTTTTAAGAGAATAATTTTGCTTAAGAAAAACACTTAAAAAAGTAACTATACTTCGACCACCACAAATTCCAATGCTGGCATACCTATCATTATCTATATTGATATTAAAAAAATCAAAAAATTTATTTTGTAAGCAATCCTCTTCATCAGAATATAAAAACTCCATTTAATTTCCTTTAATACAAACTAATCTAAATAATAAGAAATGGTTGTAACAATCCTTAATATTTTTTGTGGATAAAGCTCTTGATCGCCCAAACTTCTATCAACGGGAAGAAATTCAAAGTATCCTTGATTTGCATTTTTAATTTTGCCTAATTTGGAACCAGAATGTTTTACAAATTCTAAAGCTGCCAATTTTGCATTTCTAATTGATTCTGCTAACATTTCAGGCTTTATATCATTGATTTTATCAAAATAATACCTTGGACCTCCATTATTACTAATCAACAGCCCTCGATTATAAAGCTCAATAATATTTTTTTCTGCTGTTTTCATTTTATCAAGATCCCTTGTATTAACAGTTAAAGAAACATATGCGCTGTACCTATAAAGAGAGTCTTTATAACCCTGTGCATTAAAGTTCATAGATCCTATTCTTATATGCTCTTCATCAAATCCACATTTAATAAAAAAATTTTTAATTATAGATAAATTTAAATTATTTGTTCTAATAATATCATCAACCGTATTACCATTTAAATCATATTGTAAATTCCAACTCGAAGATGTTGAAAGGATTTCTTTTTCACTCAAACCCTTGACTGTAATATAATTACTATTCCTAGTACCAATATTTTTTATTCCATAAGAAATTACAATTGAAGATGCTAAGAAAAATAATAAAAACAATAAAAAACACAAATCTTTTCTTCTAAGCATAGAATAATTCCTCCTAAAACCAAGCCCAAATAATTGTTAAATCAACTCGTTTATTTTAACATATTATATAATGTTAATGAATCGAAAAATATCAATAGCTCCAATGGTAAACATTACAGACGAACATTTCAGATACTTAATAAGACTTTTATCAAAAAAAGTTACATTATATACGCCAATGATTTCTGCAAAATCAATAATTATGGGTGATGTAAAAAAAATTGTTAAACAAGCGCCTTTAGAATCTCCAATTGCAATTCAAATAGCAACAGACTCTAAAAACGACGCTTGTAAAACCATTCAAATTCTTGAAAAACACTTTAATTTTGATGAATACAACCTTAATGTTGGATGTCCATCTCTAAAAATCCAAAATGCAAACTGTGGAGCTTGCCTAATGAGCAATGCTAATCAAGTGGGTGAAATTTTAAAAACAATGAAAGAAAACACAAACAAACCTATTTCAATTAAACATAGATTGGGTATAAGACTTTTACCTAGTGATTACAAAAGTGAAAGTTACTCTGAAGTAAAAAACTTTGTTAAAATAATCTCAGATTTCGGTATCAAAAATTTCATTGTACATGCAAGAGTTGCAATATTAAAAGAATTTTCACCTAAAAACAACAGAAATATCCCAAAATTAAGACATGAGTTTGTATATAATCTAAAAAAAGAGAATAAAAATTTATTTATTGAAACAAATGGAGGAATCAGCAACTCAGAGCAAATTAAAAAACATTTGTCTGTTGTTGATTCTGTCATGATTGGAAGAAGTGCTTTTGAAAATCCATATTTTATTGCAAACTCCTCAAGAGAATTTCTAAACGAGATTGATAAAATTCCTACAAGAAAAGAAATATTGATACAAATGGTAGAATACATTAAAGAATACGAAAATTACTTGTCAATAAATAAATTATTTAAACATCTTATGGGAATAGTATTTTCCAAAGAAGGAGCTAAAAAATTTAGACAAAATTTAACAGCACCATTCCCAAAAAACTTAAGAAAACATGAAATATTACTAAAAGCCATAGAAACATTGCCAGAAAAACTACTCAATTCTAATTCTTAGAAGGAATATAATCAAAACCTGTATACTTAACCAAACTTTTTGGGATTCTAACTCCTCCCTTTTCATCTTGAAAGTTTTCAAGTATGGAAATAATAACTCTAGTTGTAGCTATTGCTGTTCCATTTACCATGTGTGCAAATTTATTTTGCCCACCTTGATCTTTATATCTAATTTTAAGCCTTCTTGACTGATAATCCGTGCAATTTGAAGTTGAAGTAACCTCTCCATAGCTACCCTTCTCATCTCTTCCCGGCATCCACGCTTCAATATCATATTTTTTATAAGCTGGCGAACCAAGATCAAAAGAACAAACATTTAAAACTCTATAAGGGATCTCAAGCTCAGTAAAAATTTGCTCTTGAATATTCAAAAATTCATCATGAATAATTCCAGATTCTTCAGCTTTACAAAAACAAAACATTTCCACCTTGCTAAACTGATGAACCCTATAAAGACCTTTTGAAAATTGGCCATATGCTCCAGCTTCTTTTCGAAAACAATGTGAAAACCCCGCCATTCTTATTGGTAAAGTAAGATCTATTATTTTATTATAATAATAACCACCAAGCGTAATCTCGGAGGTGCCTACAAGATATTTATCTGTACCCTCAATCTTATAAATATTGCTTTCATTGCCACGGGGATTAAAACCAATCCCATCAACTATAAACTCTCTTGCAACATCAGGAGTAATAAACAAATTAAAACCTTTTTCTCTTAACTTATTCAACGAAAAATTAATTAACGCAATTTCTAAAAAAACTGCTTCATTTTTAAGATAATAAAATTTACTTCCACTAACCTCACAAGCCCTGTCAAAATCCAGAAGATCTAAATCTTTACCAAGCTCTAAATGATCTTTAGGCTTAAAATCAAACTTTGGAACATCTCCCACTTTTTTTATCTCGGAATTATCCTCTTCACTATTGCCAACAGGTACATCAGGCGACAACATATTAGGTACTCGCTTATTTTCAAGGTCAAAATCAAAAGACACTCTCTCAAGCTCTTCTTCTAGCTCAATAAGCTGTTTTTTTAAAGCCTTTCCGGTTTCTATTAAAGAGGTTCTCAAAGCCTTATCAAGATTTGACTGCTGCATTCTAGAAGAATTTTCATTTCTTTTTGCATTAAGTTCACCAATTTTGGTAATTATTCCTTTTCTCTTATTGTCAAGATCAATTAACTTATCAATATCTAAAACAAGACCCCTTGCTTTAACACTCCTCTTAACAAGATCAAGATTATCTCTAATAAATTTAAGATCAAGCATCTTAGCTCCTAAGATATGTTTTAAGTAAAACGTTTAAACAAAATTACAAATAATATTAATTCATATCAAGGTTATTATATAATATTTTATAACAGGATTAGAATAAATATTGCAGGGAGAAATCATCATATGCTAAATCTAAAAAGAATAACAGCCAACTTTGTGTTAATATTTACAGTAGTGATTTTAAACGGATGTACAAAAAACCTAACAAAAATTAATTTTAAAGATATTGAATCAAATAACAACAAAACGGATTCTTTAATAATTACCTCAATGACTTCAAAAGAAGAATCAAAATTTTATGAATACAATATTAGAATACCTAAATTAATAGTTGAAGGAAAAGAAAAAGGAAATCTTGAAAAATTTAATACTGAACTTAATGAATATGTAAACCAAATTGTAGCAAGACTTGATATTGTTAGCAGAGAACTTAAACCTGGGGATAAAAAACTCAACTTAAAAATAGACTATGAAATTCACCATGGATACAATACTTATACAATAATACTTGTTGCAACTCAAGAAATCCATGATAGCCCCATTACAAATTACAGAAGCTATTACATTAGAGATACAAGAAATTATATTTATAATATTGACGACATAATTAAAACAGATGAAGCATTCCCATTTTTTATAAAAAAAATTAAAGAAAAAATTTTACCTAACGAATTATTATTTGATTTACAACAAGCAGTAATTTACTTTGAAAACAAAAAAATTATTATTAAATTCCCTGAATATACATTTAAATTAGACGACACAGAAGAGCTACAAAACATATTTGAATTTAATGAAAGCGAAATAGCACAATTTGTAAAATAAGGATTAAAATCATAAATGAAAAAGAAAAAAATTTTCAAGCTAATTTCAAAAACTTATTTAGAAGAATATGATGCAGAAGGATCTTATTTTAAACACGACAGCGGTCTTGAAGTATTTCATATAAAAAGCGATTCGTTCAAAGAACATGCATTTTGCATAGCTTTCAAGACAATACCTTCAAACAATACCGGGGTTGCACATGTTTTAGAACATACGATTTTTTGTGGTTCTAACAAATATAAAATAAAAGATCCATTTCTTTACCTATTAAAGGGAAGCCTAAATACCTTTTTAAATGCAATGACATTTCCAGACAAAACTATCTACCCAGCAGCATCCACAATTGAAAAAGATTATTTTAATTTATTTAAAATCTACGCTGACTCTATATTTCATCCATTGCTTAAAAAAGAATCATTTATGCAAGAAGGATATAATATAAATCCAAAAGATTTCAAAGTGTCTGGAATTGTCTTTAATGAAATGAAGGGTAGCTATTCAAATAAAAATTCTCTAATCAACGAAATCGCAAGTAGTTCTCTTTTTGAAGAGGGAACATATAAATACGATTCAGGTGGAATCCCAACAAATATTATTGATCTCACCTACGAAAGTTTTTTAGACTTTTATAAAAAATATTATACGCTTGAAAACTGCAAAATATTTTTATGCGGTAACATTCAGACTGAAAAAAATCTAAATTTTATTGAAAAATATATAATAAGACCTTATAAAAAAGAAAAAAGCAATGTTAATATCAACATAGAAAATGTTAAAAGATGGGAAAAAGGGAAAAAATTAACATACAAAATTCCTAAAGAAAACAGCAATACTCTTGGGGTATACACAATAAATTGGCTTTGCACAGAAATTAGCAATATTGAAGACAGCATTGGTCTTGAGATTCTCTCAGAAATACTCTTAGATGATTCTTGTTCGTTTACAATCAATATCTTAAAAAGCGGAATAGGCGAAGATATAGCCCATATTAGCGGAATCAATACAGATTTAAAAGAATCCATTTTTTCATTCGGGCTTCAAAATGTTATTGAAAACAAAGAAAAAGAATTCAAAAATTTAGTCTTTAATGAGCTTAAAAATTTAGTAAAAAATAAAATTCCAAAAGAGCTAATAAAAGGAATTCTTTTTGGCTATGAATTTGCTCTAAAAGAAGAAAAAGGACAAAATTTTCCCATTGCTTTAATGATAAAAAGTTTTAAAGGATGGCTAAATGACATGCATCCAATTAAAACATTGCAAACAAGCTACTATATAAATGAAATTACAAATAAATTGGAAAAAGGAATTCATTACTTTGAAAATTTAATCGAAAAATATCTAATATCTAATAATCACTATACATTAATAAGCTTTATCCCATCACATGATACAGAAAAAGAAATGGAAGAAGAAATTGAAAAAAAACTAATGGCAAAGGAAATTGAAATTAAACAAAATCCTGAAGAATTTTTACAATTCAAGAAAGATTATAATCAGTTTAAAAAATACCAAAACAAAAAAGACTCTAAAGCAGATATAGCAAAACTTCCTTTATTAAGAGTAGAAGATTTGCCAAAACAAATAGAAAAAAGTCTAGATCTTAACGAAATAAAAGAACTAAATCTACATTCTTTTAAATTTAAGAATAACAATATTTTTAATGTGAACTTATTTTTCAAACTAAATTTTTTAGAAAAAGAAGATTATATATACCTATCTTTATTCAAAAGAACTCTCCAAGATTTATCTACAAAAAACTTTTCTTACATAGATATTAACAATAAAATTCAAAATACTTTGGGACAAATCAATATATCTGAAAGTTATGAGGAAGATATTAATGGAAACATTTTAAATTCATTTAATATTGACTTTAAATCTTTTAATCATAAAGTTAAAGAATCATTTGAACTTATCAAAGAAATTTTGATTAATATTAACTTTCATGATTATGAGAGACTAAAAGAAATAACACTAAGCTTAAAAAATGATTTTAAATCGTTATTAATCCCCAAAGGACATCTTTTGGCAATATTAAGATCTAAATCAAAACTAAAATTAAATGAATATTTAAAAGAATTACAAAACGGAATAACAGGCAGAGAATTTTGGCAAAAAATAAAAACCGATACAGAATCTTTAAAAGAAATTGCAAGCAAATTGGACAATTTAAAAAATAAAATAATTTCTAAAAACAATCTATCCGCACTAATAATGGGAAACACTAATGATATTCTTAAAAACTTAGAAAATGAATTCTTTAATCTAAAAGAAAATCTAAACGATAATAATTATTACAATGATTTACTCAATATTAATATACCCAACAAAACATTAAAAGAAATAATAATTATACCATCAAAAGTAGCCTTCAATGCTATATGTTTCCCTAGTTACAAAATAAACGACGAGGATTATCCAAAAGCAAACTTTTTAGAGCATATATTAAGAAGCGGAATTTTTTGGGAAAAAATAAGAGTAATAGGAGGTGCATACGGAGCAAGCGCATCGATCAATAATGGAATTTTCTCTTTTGCATCTTACAGAGACCCCAATTTCATTAAAACATACCAAGCTTTTGAAAACTCTTTAGAAGAATTGGCTAATACTAAAATGACAAATGAAGAGATTTATACCTATTTAATAGGTTTAATAGGAAACAATATCTATGTAAAAACTAAAGCCACAGAAGTTTTACAAAGTTATAAAAGAAAAATGTTAAACATTAGCGATAATTTAAGACAAAACATTCGAAATGCATACTTTACAATTACACCTAAAGATATTAAAGAAGTATCCGAAAAGATTTTAACACAGACAAGACAACACAATAGCATTACGTCTTTAGTAAATAACCAAACATACGAAGAAGAAAAAGACAAATTAGAAAAACTAATAGGAAAAGATTACAACGTAAAAAAAATTTATTAATGTTTTCTCAAAATCTAAACAAAAAGGCCTAAAAGGCATTTTTGTACCTTTTATTGAATTTATCAATTCTTCCTGCTGCATCAACAAACTTTTGCTGTCCAGTATAAAAAGGATGTGATTTACTTGTAATCTCTACGGTAATCAATGGATATTCTTTTCCATCAATATACTTAATAGTTTCCTTTGAATTTAAAGTAGATCTGGTTAAAAACATTGCTCCATTTGACCCGTCTTTAAATACAACTAAATCATTTTTAGGATGTATACCTTTTCTCATAAAACCTTCCTCTTAACCTTGAATAAAGTTTAATTGACATTAGAAATAATGTCAATTAATTTAATTGCCATTGCTCATTGTCTTTAAAAAGATTTCATTATTTTTGCTTTTTTTCATTTTTTCTACTAGAGCTTCAACTCCCTCATAATCATCAACACCTCCAAGTATTCTTCTAATAAGCAAAATCTTAGAACGCTCCTCTTCACTAAGCAATAGCTCTTCTTTTCTAGTACCTGATTTTTTAATATTAATAGCAGGGAAAAGTCTTCTGTCTGCCAAACTTCTATCAAGAATTAATTCCATATTACCGGTACTTTTAAATTCTTCAAAAATTACTTCATCCATTTTACTACCAGTATCAACCAAAGCAGTAGCTATAATAGTTAAACTTCCCCCTTCCTCAATATTTCTAGCAGATCCAAAAAACCTTTTTGGTTTATGAAGAGCATTAGAATCTACTCCACCTGATAAAATTTTACCAGAAGTTGGCATAGTCTGATTATATGCCCTTGCAAGCCTCGTAATAGAATCAAGCAAAATAACAACATCTTTTTTATTCTCAACAAGTCTTTTTGCCTTTTCAATAACCATTTCTGCTACCTGAACATGCCTACTAGCCTGCTCATCAAAATTAGATGCAATTACTTCGCCTTTAACACTGCGGATCATATCTGTAACTTCTTCTGGCCTTTCATCAATAAGTAATATCATCAAAATAACATCCGAATAATTAGTAGTTATTGCATTAGCTATTTTTTGAAGCAAAGTGGTCTTTCCCGCTTTTGGGGGAGAAACTATTAAAGCTCTTTGTCCCTTACCTATAGGTGAAAAAAGATTAATAAGTCTTGTAGAAATATTGCAATTTTCATATTCAAGATTCAATTTAATATTAGGATAAAGAGGGGTTAAATTATCAAAAGGTATTCTATTTTGAGCAAATGTAGGATCTTGATCATTGATGGATTTAATTTTAACCATGGCAAAAAATCTCTCGCCATCTCTAGGCGATCTAATTTGACCATACAAAATATCACCTGTTCTTAAATTAAAAAGTCTAATCTGAGAAGGAGAAACATAAACATCATTACCCCCTGAAAGATAAGAATTTGAAGCAGTTCTCAAAAACCCATAACCATCACTAAGTACGTCAAGCACACCCGTAAACAAAACATTAATATTATTCTCACTTAATATTTTTACCAATAAAAATATTAACTCGGTTTTTTTCATTGTTACAGCAATAGTATGGTTAGTTCCAAGACCTTCAACAACTTTTCTAACCTCTGTAATCGGCTTGTCATAAAGCTTTTCAATCTCTACGTAATCTTTACCATTAAAAAACTTAATAATATTACTTTGCTCTAAGGTTTTAATATTATTTTCTAAACCTGAAGCAGGAATATCATAATCAAATTCAGGGAACACTACATTGTTTGAATCTTTTACATCACTTAAATCTGCAGATTTTGCCACATTAGATGCAGAACCCTTTTTAGCAACAACTTTAATCACTTTTTTCTTTAAATTATCTTCAAGCTTAAATTCTTTAGAAATATCTAACCGCCTTATCTCACTTTCTAAATCAAATCCAACATTTTTTTTATCCATAATTTCCTCTACGAATTAAATTTTTAAGAAAGGATTTTATAAAAATCTACTTATTAGTAATTAATAAAAAACACCAACCTTATTGCAAGGTATCTTTTATTTGTGAAACGGTGAAAGAAAATAAATCTACAACCTCGTTAGACTTTATCATCTCACACTTACCATCAAAAATTATATTATCATTAATAAATATTTTTTTTGTTTTTACATCCCCATATATTTTGCAACCACTGTTTAAATAAACTTTACTAGCAGCATTTACATTGCCCTTCAAAATTCCTTCTACTATCAATATATCACAAACTACCACATTGGTTACAACTTTACTGTTTTTACCAATAAAAAGCACCCCACCTTTTGAAGATATTTCGCCTTCAAAAGAAGAATCAAGATACAAAGTTCCTTCAAATTTTAATTTCCCTCTAAAAGTTAAACTAGAATCCAGCTTACAATCCCATTTATAAGAATCTACCATATTAACCGGCATTTAACCTTTAATACCCCACACTCTCTCTTTTAAATCTTTGCCTGGACGAAAATACGCAACATGATGATCTAAAACTTTAACATATTCTCCTGTTTGAGGATTACGTGCATTTAAACGTCCCTTTCTTTTTCTAACCTCAAATGTACCAAAAGACCTAAACTCAATAACATTATTAGAACAAAGATTACTCTTAAGCTCTTCAAAAAAAGCATCTATTACAAGCCTTATGTATTTTTTTTCTAATTTTAAATTATTATTTCTAATATTCAAAGATATTTGATCAACAATATCTGATTTAGTAATCTTTGGTCTTCTTGAAAAAGACATAAACTAATTTCCTTACTTTAACAGCAAAATATTTAAACGAGATTTTTTTCTAGCAGCCTTATTTTTATGAATTATTCTCTTTCTAGCAGCAGTGTCCAACTTTTTTGCAACAAACTTAAAAAATTCAATAGCTTCGTCTTTTTTACCTGCTTTAAGCATACTTATACAGCGTTTTTCTATTGTCTTTAATTCACTTTTTACGCTTACATTTCTAATCTTTCTTTTTAAATTCTGACGAGAGCGCTTCAATGCAGATGCATTTTTTCTCAAGTGATACTCCTTAATATATTAAACAATAATTTTAATATATCAACTAATTTAAATATAGTCAATCAAAGCTTAGGTCAATCAATATAATAGTTTTTCTTAATATATTCAAAAACCTTTTGCATAGAATAAGAAATTTTTTTATTCAAAATATATACTTTTTTTGTCGAATTATTTCCTTTATAGGAAAAACACAAATAATTTTTATTACTAAATTCAAATTCCTTAGCAATAAAAATTCCTTCAAAAAATTTATAAAAATATTTATCACTTTTAAAGATTCTCCTTTCATAAATTGAATCTTTTCTAAACTCATAAAACAAAACTATGCTACTAATAATTGAAAAATCACCTAACAAAACTTTAATATCAATAAAACAAATAAATAAAAAAATAAATATATTGCTTAATGAAATATAATAAACAAATAAACTAATCATAATGCGAGCTAAAAACATAAAAAGATAAACATAAGATAAATAATACCTTATTGGAAAATCTTCCAATTTTGGGATAAACAAATCTTTTCTTTTAAATCTAAGCTCTTTGAATAATTCACCCGAACCATTGCCTACCCAATAACAAACCTTAATCTTTTTTTTGTTTTTTAATTTCAAAATCAAAAGATTGTCAGACAATCTTTTTTCAAACGAAACAATCTCATCAAAATCAAAATTATAACTTAAAAAAATGCCTTTATAGCAAATCTTAGACCCATTAAAAGAAACAGAACAAAAATGTCTTAAATAAAAAAGAATTACAAAAAAATTTAATAGAATAAGAGCTAAAACAAAGAAAAAAAATCCTGTATCATATACTCCCAAATAGAGTAAAGAAATCATAATATTAAAAGCAAAAAACCCAACTAATTTTATATTATTGAAAAATAAATTACCCATAATATAAAATAAATCTAAACATTAAATTTAAAAAAGATTACATCTCCATCTCTTACTAGATATTCTTTACCTTCAATCCTAACAAGCCCTTTCTCTTTTAGTTTTTGAACACTTTGAAATTTAAACAAATCATCACAAGAATAAATTTCTGCTTTAATAAAGCCTCTCTCAAAATCACTGTGAATTATCCCAGCAGCTTTAGGAGCTTTTATGCCCTGTTTAAAGGTCCAAGCTTTAACTTCTTGCAAACCCGCCGTAAAATAAGTTCTAAGTCCTAAATTATAATAGGCTTTTTTGATTAAATTGCTAAGCCCGCTATCATTTATTCCAAATAATTCTAACATTTCATTTTTATAAGATGCATCTTTTATTCCAGCAAGCTCAGCTTCAATTTTGGCACACAAAATTAAAAAATCATTTCCTTCTTCCAAAGCAATATTTTTTACAATATCTGTATATTTATTGCCATTAAGTGAATTTTCATCAACATTGCAAACATACAAAACCTTTTTAAAAGTCAAAAGATTTAATGATTTAATAAAGTTGTATTCAAAATCATCAAATCTAAAGTCAACAACAGGATTCATATTGCTTAAATGCTTTTCAAGTCTTTTTAACATTGAAACAATTGTCTTAGAAGATTCACTAATTTTTTTATCAGTACTCTTAACATTTTTTTCTTGTTTTTGAAGGCTTTTTTGGACAGTTTCAAGATCTGAAAGACAAAGCTCAACATTGATTGTAGCGATATCTTTCTCCGGATTAATATCATCATTAATATGAATAATCTCTTTTTCTTCAAAACACCTTACAACATGAACAATAACAGAAACTTCACGAATATTAGCTAAAAATTTATTGCCAAGCCCTTCCCCTGTTGATGCTCCTTTAACAAGACCTGCAATATCAACAAACTCCATAACAGCAGGAATAACTTTTTTAGGAACAATAAACTCTGCAATTTTTAAAAGCCTTTCATCAGGAATCTCTACTATCCCTACATTTGGCTCAATAGTACAAAAAGGATAATTTGCAATCTCAACCCTAGACGATGTCAACGATGAAAATAAAGTAGACTTACCCACATTAGGAAGCCCCACAATCCCCGCATTAAGTTTCATGGCTCAACTCTTAATAAATCAAAAAGTAATCTAATTAATAAAGTATGCAAACTCACCTCTTCCTGTCTGTTGATTTATATTGGCTTCAACAGATAAATTAAAATATTTATTAGGCTCTTGAGGACCTGGATAATAATATTCTAGCAAATAAGTACCTGTTTTTTGTTCTAAAATTAAATCATAAACTTTGGATACCCCCTCATAAGATGAAAAAGGAATAATAGCTCCACCTGTTTCATTAACTAAATATTGAAGCTTACTATTAACAGGATCGTTGCCAAACAAGATTAAGTAGAACCTTATATCATTATTTTTATAATAACTTACAATTGTATCTAAAGAATATTTTTCAAAAGCTTTGTGATTTAAAATACCACCACTAAAATAAATTACCGCTCTTCTTGAGCTTTTTGACATAAGACCAGAGCCTGCTAACTTCAAGCTAACATCTGTTTTAACAATATCTGTACTATAAGGCCCAAGAGAGCTTGTATTTCTAACAGTATTCGTTAAACTTTCAATATTGTCTATAATGGGCACATTTGTTGCATTTATAAAGCTAAAATTTTTATTTTTTGACGACTCTATTAATGCGTTCAAACCTACAATTTGATCTAGATCATAATTTTTCATATAAGAAGATTTATCAAAAACAACTGCTATATTAATATCTTTTGAAGCATTTACATTGTATGCTACCTTAGGATTAACAATATAATAATTTTCATTTGCAATTGAAAAATTTTCACTCTTAAGCCCAACAACTGGTAATCCACTTTTACTGCTAACATTAAGCTCAACGTAAATTTTAGGCCCTCCAAGTCTAACTATTCTTCTAACGTCAACATTTAAACTGTCATAAAGACTTGCATCACTTTTGTAAACTGAAACCTTGGCATTATTAAAATCTGAGACAATCATCTGATTATTGGCATCCAAAATAGATGATGAAATTTTAGAATTCACTTTATCTGCTTTTAAAATCTTTGCAATTGTCCTTTTGGCAATATCGTACTTATAAACACCATATTTTGAAGATACTATAATATTGTTGCCAACAGAATCACTACTAAGACCCTCTATCCCCTCAATAGAAGTAAAAACTGAGTACAAATGATTTCCACTAGTATCAAAAACTTCAATAGTATTTCTCAGAGAATCTGCAACATAAATGTTTTCATTCAAATAAGTAACACCTGTGGGGCCTAAAAGGCCCTTATAACCCAAAGTTCTAGAACCAAAATGTAGAATAAAATCACCTTCAAGTCCAAACTTACTCACTCTTTTATTTCCCCACTCGCTCACATAAATATAGTTCCTCTTATCAATAGCCATATACTGAGGAGCAAGCAATTCGCCATCTTTTGTACCTTTCTTACCAATAGATCCCTTTTTAACTCCAAGTACTTTATCATAAACACCAATTTCATCACTTGAATAAAGAGTTACATAAAGCAAATTATTAGCTTCAATAACATCATAAGGTGATTTCAAATAACTAAATCCATCCTTAATCAAAGCATTAACATTATTGTTAGCATCAAAATGCAATATTTCATTACCTACAAAATTAGCAGCATAATATCCACCGTACCTATCAGCTCTCAAAGATGTAATCTGATACCCATGTGGCCTTTTATAAATAGAATTATCAAGAGAAGCAACTTTTACAAGTCTTTTAAAGTTAAGCTCATAATTCGAAAAAATACCCCTCCTCTGCTCAATAGTAGAAATTAAATGCCTAAGATAAGGAACCTTATAGCCTTGATCTTTTAAATTTCTCCACTCCATTAAAGCTTCCTCAACATAACCTAGTCTATAGTAGACATTTCCGGTCCAAAAATGATAATCAAGATTGTTAGGATCAAAGCTTAAAATTTTTTTAAAAGATAAAAGAGCATCATCATAAATTCCGTTATTATAAGAATTAAGAGCCCATTTAAACTCTTCTTGAGCATCTTTATTGGTAACTATTCCTTGAGCATGCAAACTAAAAAGATTTAAAAAAAACAAACCAATAAAACCAAAAATTAACATAATTTCCTTTACTATTTTTTAAAGATCATACTGCAAGCATAAATTTTCTAAAAATAATACAAAAAATTTAATGCTATCATATAAAATTATTAATGATAATGTTAAATATATTACATCATTATATTAATAATAATAGTAAAAAAGAGGAAAAATGAAAACTAGATGTTTTTGCCTAGCCGCATTTTCAGGAGTTCTTACAACACTTGCAATCCCAAATGAAATTAAAGAAACCGGATATTCAATTCTGGGATTTATTGCTTACGTACCACTTTTTATAGCCTTAAACAAACTAGAGGGTAAAAAAACATTAATCGGATTAACAGTGTTTTACTTCATAATAGCCAATAGCTTGCAAAATTTTTGGCTTGGATTTTTTCATGCATTCGGTTGGATTACATTCATAGGAGTAATAATAGGGTACATTCCCTATTCATTAACCTTAGGTTATTTTCTTTATTACTCTTTGAAAAACTTTAAAAATAAGCCAATAACAATAACAATACTTTTTACAATTTATGACTACTCAAGATCAATTGGGTTTTTAGCATATCCCTGGGGACTTGCAGCTTTCACTGTAAATAATTTTAACAACTTAATTCAAGTAGCAGACATTTTTGGCGTATTTTTTGTGTCATTTGTAGTCTATTTTTTAAACTCAGGTATTACAGACTTTCTGATCCATAAAAATAAAACAAATTTGATAAACACAATATTTCCAATATTGCTGATAACATCATCTTTTGCTTACGGAATGCTTAAAAAGACAGAACTAAAAAGCTTACTGGAAAAAGAAATAGATAATCTAAACATTGCAGCTATTCAGCTTAATACTGATCCATGGTTACCTGGAAATGACAAAAAAGGAATACAGGATTCCATTTTAATCACAGAGCAAGCATTAAAAGAAAATCCAAAAACAGAATTTGTAATCTGGAGCGAAGGGGTACTAACCTACCCTTTTACCAAAGAAGATCAATATTTTAAAAACTACAACTTGCACAATGAGCTTAAAAATTTTATAAAAGAAAGAAAAATCCCATTTGCCATTGGAGCTCCCTCAAACGTCGACAAAACTTTGGGGATTCAGCAAAATTCTATTTATATGATAGAACCAAACCTTAACATTGCAAACATATACTCTAAAATATTCTTAGTTCCTTTTGCAGAAAAAATTCCATTTTACGAATATGAATTTGTAAGAAACTTTTTTTTGAAAAACTTTAGAATTTTGGGACAACTTAAGGGAAATAAAATTGAAATATTGAAATTGAAAAAATTTAAATTTGCTCCCTTGATATGCTACGACGATGCATTTCCAGAACTTTCAAGATTTTATAAAAACCACGGCGCTAATGCATTGCTAAATTTTTCAAACGACTCTTGGTCAAAAACAAACTCAGCAGAATGGCAACACTTTGTTGTGGCTAAATTTAGAAGCATTGAAAATGGAATTAAAACCATTAGAGCTACAAACTCAGGAATAACGGCAATAATAAACGAATACGGAGAAAACATTATAAGATTAGAAACTTTTACAAAAGGATACTTGTTATCAAATGTAAAACTGTCCCCAACATTTACAACAATTTATGAAAAAATTGGAGACTTATTTATATACATATTAATGACAATGTTTTTAATTACAACGCTAAGATTTTACTTTATAGAAGATAAAAACCAATTGTTGCCATTATCCTCTTTAGTAAAAATTAAAGTCTGATGTTCTTTCCAAAATGGGAAATTTTTAGTGATATCATTTTTCTTTGCATTTACATTAACAGCAAAAGAAGTATCATTGGATTTTGAAATTTTCAAAGACTTTAAATCATAATAATCATCAACTGATAAATACTCTAAATCATCTGCATTAACCTTAGACGAAGCACTTGATAAAGCTGATATAAAATCATCTTTTGATTCAAATTCTCCCATAACATTAATCTTATCTGCAATAACAGAGTCAAACAAACTAAAGTCTTGAGAAATTAAAGCTCTTGCAAACTTTCCAAATTGAAACTTAATAATTTTATCTTGATTTTTGCTTCTCTCTCTTTGAGCAATATATTCTATTTTAGGAGCATTTGTAAAATCATTGATTTCTATTTTTTCGTGAACTATTCCAGGTATCTCATCAAGCTTAACATCCTCAAGCATAACAACTTTGGAATTGTCATCCTTAATTCTAGCATCAAGCTCTTTAACTGCAAACTTGATATCAACTTCATTTTTTAAACCCGGATAAATCTTTAAAGCCTTTGCTTGAAAAAGCTTTCCTTTTTTCATTTTACCAACATTTATATACCTTTGACCAACTTCATAATAAAAAATAGCAAGCTCTTTTTGCTTATCAGTATAAGAAGAACTACCTTGGGCAAACAAATTCAAAAAAACAAAAGAACATAAAAAATAAAGAATAAACAATCTCTTCATAAGAACCTCCATTAACACTCAACCTTTTAAACAAAACAAAAGAATGTCAATCTACTACAAATAATTATAATACAAGTTTATCTCTAATTAAAGAAATCACCTTATTCTTATCTTCTTCGTTAAAAATATTTATACTGTCGTAAGAAAATTTTATCTTTGAAGATAAGTTATACTCATCATACCACTTCAAATATTTCCTATTAAGACCCTCAAGATAATCTCTAGGAATATTCATTTCAAAGCTTCTATTTCTATTTTTAATTCTGTGTTCAACCTCATCAATACTACAATCAAGATAAACAAGCAAATTTGGACGCTGAGAATGTTCAAGCATATTATTAAGAAGATCAATATATATTTTATACTCCTCATCAGAGATATACCCATCACAATTTAAAAGAGATGCAAAAACACAATCTCCATAAATAGATCTGTCTAGTATGCCCCCTTTTGTTCTAAAAACACCTTTTATTAACTTAAACCTCTCATTAAGAAAATTAATTTGAACTGGGAATGCCCATCTAGATTTATCTTTATAAAATTTATCTAATACAGACAAAGTAAAGTCATTATTCAATTCGCTGTAAAACGGGACTCTCAACTCCTTTGACAAAATATTTCCAAGAGTAGTTTTTCCTACTCCAATTAATCCTTCTATTACAATCACCAAGTCTACCTCCAAATAACTTAAATAATCCACATACAAGCTAAAAAAGAATTACTAAAACATAAAACTTAATTAATCAAAAAATCCAATGTAAAAATTTTAATATAAAATAAAAAATCCTTAAACAAATTTTAGAAAAGAAATCAATAATTTAAAAATTAAAATTTTTAAATTATTGACATTAATCTTAATTAAAAATAATATATTAAATACAAATAATATAAAACTATAATTAAAAAGATTAATTCTTTTTAAAATGAAGGGACTAGAATCTACAAATTCTAGACAATTAGCAAAAAATAATAAAATTAAATTAAAAAATTAAACATATTTACATTAAAAAAATCAAAAGTTAAAACTTTTTAAGAAAAACATAAAAATAAGGAGATTAAATATGAATTATACAAAATTTCAAGAATTTATATCGGAATTCTTGGGAACATTTATCTTAATAACTCTAGGAACTGGATCTGTTGCAATGACAGTATTATTTCCATCAAACCCTGAAATAACAGGGGAAATAATAAAAGGTGGATATACAAACATAGTATTTGGATGGGGAATGGGTGTAACGTTTGGTATTTATACAGCAGCAAGAATTAGTGGAGCACACCTAAATCCAGCTGTCAGCATAGGATTAGCAAGTGTTGGAAAATTTCCCGTTTCAAAACTTTTTCATTACATTGTAGCTCAGATATTAGGAGCATTCACAGGCGCCTTAATGACACTTATAGTGTTTTATCCTAAATGGATAGAAATAGATCCTGGCCTAGAAAATACTCAAGGCATAATGGCAACTTTTCCTGCTATTCCTGGATTTTTGCCTGGATTTATTGATCAAGTTTTTGGAACTTTTTTGCTAATGTTTTTAATTTCGGTTGTAGGAGATTTTGTAAAAAAAGATGATAATAGTCCATTTCTTCCATTCATTACAGGAGCAGTGGTTTTAGCAATAGGAATAAGCTTTGGGGGAATGAACGGTTATGCCATCAATCCCGCAAGAGATCTCGGACCAAGAATTTTACTCTTATTTGCGGGATTTAAAAATCACGGTTTTAACAACCTAAGTGTATTTATTGTGCCAATAATAGGTCCAATAATTGGAGCAATAATAGGTGCCACAATTTATGAACTCACGCTAAAGAATAACAAAGGCTAAAAATATTTATTTTTGTTAAAGTAAAAAGGAAGAATTATGAAATATATTTTATCTATTGATCAAGGTACTACTAGCTCAAGAGCAATAGTATTTGATAAAAATGCAAACATAAAAGGGCTTGCCCAAAAAGAATTTACTCAAATTTATCCACAACCAAGTTGGGTAGAGCATGACCCCAATGAAATATGGGGATCACAACTTGGCGTTATAACAGAAGCTCTTGCAAACTCGCGAATTTTACCAAATGAAGTTGATGCGATTGGAATAACTAACCAAAGAGAAACTACAGTTATATGGGAAAAAAATACGGGGAAACCCATTTATAATGCAATAGTATGGCAAGACAGAAGAACTGCAAAAATTTGCGACCGATTAACGCAGGAAGGAAAAGATAAAATTATTTTGGAAAAAACAGGTCTTGTACTAGATTCTTATTTTAGTGGGACTAAAATATTGTGGATCTTAGAAAATGTAAAAGGTGCCAGACAAAAAGCTGAAAATGGTGAATTATGTTTTGGAACAATAGACACATGGTTATTATGGAATCTGACTCAAAAAAAAGTACATGCAACTGATTACTCTAACGCTTCAAGAACATTACTGCTAAACATAAAAACATTAAAATGGGATGATGAGCTTTTAAACATATTAAATATTCCAAAAGCAATTTTACCCGAACTTAAAGAAAGTTCTACAATATATGGAAAAACAGATAAGTCACTATTTGGATCAGAAATTCCTATTGCAGGAATTGCTGGAGATCAATTTGCAGCAACGTTTGGACAAGCATGCCTGAAAAAAGGCATGGCTAAAAACACATATGGAACCGGTTGCTTTGCAACGTTGAATATAGGTAAAGAACCTATTATTAGCCATGCAAAGCTTTTAACTTCAATCGCATGGGGAAGAAAAAATTCTGTAACCTATGTTCTTGAAGGAAGCGTTTTTATTGGTGGAGCCGTAATCCAATGGCTAAGAGACGGTCTTGAATTTTTTAGAAAAAGCTCAGATGCAGAACCATTAGCAATGTCTGTCTCAGATAATGGGGGAGTTTATTTTGTGCCAGCATTTGTTGGACTTGGCGCACCTCATTGGGACTCTTATGCAAGAGGAACAATAATTGGAATAACAAGAGGATCAACAAAAGCTCACATTACAAGAGCTGCTCTTGAAAGTATCGCATTTCAAAGTTTTGACGTACTAAATACAATGAAAAAATCCGTTCCCAACTTTGAAATTCAAGAATTAAGAGTAGATGGGGGAGCAAGTCAAAACAATCTATTAATGCAATTTCAAGCTGACCTTTTAGAATGTAGAGTTGTAAGACCAAAAATAACAGAAACAACCGCTCTTGGAGCTGCTTATCTTGCAGGTCTTGCATCAGGTTATTGGCAAAGCGCTGAAGAAATCATAAGTCTCTGGCAAGTAGATAAAATCTTTGAGCCTTCAATGCCAAAAATTCAAAAAGAAAAGCTTCTTGAGAATTGGAACAACGCAATTGAAAGATCAAAATCTTGGATACAGGATTCTCATAGCCTATAAAAGTTCAAAACAAAGACTTTGGCAATGATAACAAAACCATAATGGAGACAAAATTATGTATAATTTATTTGATTTTTTAAAACTAAAACAACATATAATAAAAATGTCCGGAAAGCAAATAAATCGATTATACAAGCAACTCTTAATTAAAGTTTTTTCATCGATATTAATTAGACATGCTAATTTTTTTTTAACTAAAAAGATTTTCACATTTGCTATAATAGGACTTAAGAAAGCAAACTCCAATAAGTTGCTATTATACTTTAAATTATTTATTAGATATCAGCAAAAACAAATACTAATGTCTCCTTTATGATTATTTTAATGTTAATAACAAGAAATAAATTGACCAAGTCTGATAAAAAATTACGATTCATTAATGAACAACAAACAGGAGTTGATAATATTATTTAACTTTTAAAAAAAACAAATTAACTAAAATGGAGGAATATTTAAATTTCATGAATAACAACAAAGAAACAAAATTAAAAGATCTCGAAAATCAAGAATTTGACCTCATAATAATCGGAGGAGGCGCAACAGGACTTGGTATAGCAGTAGACGCAATAACAAGAGGATACAAAGTAATACTTATAGAAAAATTTGATTATGCAAAAGGAACTTCTTCTAGGTCAAGTAAATTAATTCACGGCGGAGTAAGGTATTTAGCTCAATGGAATATCCCTTTAGTTAAAGAAGCTTTACACGAAAAAGCAATTCTTGAAAAAAATGCACCCCATTTAATTAATGAATGTGCCTTTATTACTCCCATTTATAATATTTTAGAAATACCTTATTATTATTTTGGATTAAGTTATTACCATAATCTTATGGGAAAAGAAAAAGCTGCCAAATACAAAACCAAATTACTCTCAAGAACATCTACTATTGAAAAAGCTCCTAATATTAAAACAGAAGGCCTTAAATGTTCTGTTTTATATTATGATGATTCATTCGATGATGCTAGAATGGCAATAACATTGTTAAGAACTTTTACAGAAAAAGGGGGTATTGCCCTTAATTACACAGAGCTTAAAAAATTCAGAAAGGAAAATGGAAAGCTTTCGGGTGTTATCATACAAAATAAATTGTCAAAAGAACAAATTTCACTAAAAAGTAAATGCGTAATAAACGCAACAGGAATATTCTCAGATCAAATAAGAAGATTAGATGATGAAAAAACTTTAAATATTATAAAACCTTCTCAAGGTAGCCATTTAATAATCAAAAAAGATAAATTCCCACAAAATCACGCAATATTAATGCCTAAAACTAGTGATAATAGGATTTTATTTGCTATTCCTTGGTATGGTAGTGTTGTTTGCGGAAGTACCGACATCTCAATAAAAGAAATAGAAGAAGAGCCTAAAAGACTTGATGAAGAGATTGACTTTATAATAAATAATTTAAACAATTATTTAAATATTAAAATAGAAAAATCAGACATAAAAAGCGTTTATACAGGAATAAGACCATTAATAATTGATCCAAAAGCTGGGGGCAACACTTCCAAAATTTCAAGAAATGAAAAAATATTTATATCAGATTCAAATCTTATTACAATAGCAGGGGGTAAATATACTACATATAGAAAAATGGCAGAAAAAACCTTGCTTAAAGCCATAGAAAACGATTTAATACCAAATTACCCACCAACTACAGAAGATTTAAAGTTACACGGTTATCTTAAAAAAGAAGAGGCAATAAAAATTCCTGAAGCTTTTAGAGCTTACGGAAGTGATTTTGAAATTCTAAAAAATATGGAAGGATTTGATAAGAATATTCACGAGAATTTAGATTTAAATGAAGCTCAAATAACTTTTTCAATTAAATTTGAACAAGCCAAAACCATTGACGATGTTCTAGCAAGAAGAACAAGATCGCTACCTTTAAATCCTCAAGCTACAATTGAAGCTGCTCCAAAAGTTGCTGAAATAATGATGAAAAAACTAAACAAATCTGAAGAGTGGAAAAATGAACAAATAAAAAGCTTCTTAGAAATAAGTAAAAAATATTTAATTTAAAATTAATTTAGTTTATACCATTAAACAAAGGGATTGTAAAATAATCCCTTTGTAATTTAATGTTTAAAAACTCAACCCCCCAATTCACATTAGCAAATTTACAAGCAACCCCTGAATCTCTTCAATACTATCTAAAAGTTTAATCTGAGTCATTTGACTTTGTAAAACAGAATAAGCAAGCTTGTCCAACTTGTCGTTAATAATCTTAATAATTCTATACTTGGGACGCTTAGGATCTCCCAAAGCGCCCCCTTTTTGTTCTTTCAAGCAAACAGAAGATGATATAATAATGGTTAAAAACTCCGAAATAACTTTTTTGTAAAAAATCACATTTTGCCTTGAAGGCTCGCTCAAAAGTCTTTCACCAATCTCGTTAATTCCATCTAACATATTTTTAATCAAATCAAGATTAAATTCACCGTTTTCAAGCAAAATAAAATGCTTGTCCTCTTTAACACTTTCAGCCTGAAACACCGAAGAAAAAACACTATTCTTCTCTAAAAATACTTTTTTGCCGCCTTTTTTATAATCTTTTGAATTAAGGTTTAAGGCTCCAGCAATCAAATTATTTACTTTCATCTATTTTATTCATAGCACTTGGAAAATATTTATTATCTTTACTCTCTAAAGACTGAAAAGACTTTTTTTCTTCTTGAAACTCTTTATTTATTTCAATTAAAAGATCTTCATTAACCTTATAAGAACCGGTATAAAAAAATGTATTTCTTTCAGGAGCTCTAAGATACTCAGCACCAATATCCATATATCCATCAATAATTGCACCCTCTTCAACTTCAATTGACTTACAAGAAATATTGCCAATAACGCATCCTGATGCAAATATCTTAATCTTGCTTTTAGCATAAATATTGCCCACAACTATTCCAGAAATAACAAGTTCATTGGCGTCAATACTGGATTTAATCCTACCACTCTCTCCAATAATTACTCTTTTAGTAGAACTAATAGTGCCCATAAAATCACCATCAAGCCGAATAAAATTGTTTGAAACCAAATCTCCTTTAAAAAAATCACCAACACCCACTATTGTTTTTATTTCATCAAAAATAAACAAAGAAGATGCTTTTTTTTCTTTTTTTACAGTTAAAAAATTTAACATCTATTTTGAGGCTCCTGTTGCTAAATTTAAGTACATATCAGGATTAATAACTTGAGAACCTACACGAACCTCATAATGAACATGCGGACCTGTCGCATAGCCTGTCTGCCCCATAAACCCAATTACCTGCCCCTTTTTAACATAAGAACCTTTAGAAGTATTAAGGCGCGACATATGCGCATAAAGAGTTGCAAGTCCATACTTATGCTTAATTTGAACAAAATTACCATAGCCTGCTGATTGATAACTTGCTCTAACAACCTCCCCATCAGCAGTTGCAACAATAGGGGTTCCAATTCTAACTCCCCCAAGATCTATGCCTTTATGAATATACCACTGTCTAGTAAAAGGCTCAATAGCAGGTCCAAAATGCAAAGTAATAATTCCAGATCCACCTGCAAGAGGCCAAAGAGATGGAATATCATTTAAAAGTTTATCTTGAGCGTGTAAAACCTTAACTATGCTTTTAAGAGGAGGAATTGAATTTTCTATCTTGCTTTTAATATTTTTAAGATCACTTAGCTCTTTTATTGAATTCGCTTCTAAAATTTGCAAATCAATAAAATCAGAAAGATCTCCATCTAGTTTATTTTTATTTAAATCAACACTATTAGAACTAATCTTTAAAGAGGTTTTAAGCTCATCTAAAATTTTGGAAAAATTTTTTGCAACAGAATTAATCTCCACGACTGTATTTCTAAAATCTTCAATCTCAGATTCTGCTAAAGAATAATTTTTCTCTGTAGATCTCACAATTGACGAGAGAGTAACATAGTTAACAGCAAGCAAAACAAATCCTATAAAAATACCTAAAAAAAAAGCAGAAAAGAAAAATAAAGTCAAAAAAGAAATTTTGATATTTTTTATATTTCCCTTGACATGAGGAATAACCATGAAGCTAATATTTTGCTTAAAAAAAGAATGTATAACTTTAAGGGTTATAAACAAAGAATTATAGATAACCAAAAAAAACTTTAAAATTCCTTTAAAACCTAAAATAATCTTAAATTTAATTCTTTTTTTCATAACAAACCTTACCAATAATTACCACGCTCAAACAAAAAAATTAAAAATTTATTTTAATAGCTTCGACAAAAATCCAAATTTTTCGATAAAACCCTGGTACAAAAATATTCAACAAATACGCCTAATTAAATAGAATAATATTTAAAAACAATATAATTATGCAACAAGCTCATAAATACTTTATTATTATATAAATGAAAACACTATTTTTTGCAACAGCAAATGAAAATAAAATAAATGAAGTAAAAAATATATTAAATATACCCAATTTAAGCTTAATAGTGCCTCAAAACTTTAACATAAAAGAAACAGGAAAAACATTCAAAGAAAACTCTTTACTCAAAGCAAAAACACTATTTGAAATTTTAAATAAAAATCAAAATGTTTTTGGGGAAGATTCTGGACTATGTATTGAGGCACTAAACTTGGAGCCTGGAATTTATTCTAAAAGATATGATAATTATAAACTTGGTAAAAAATTAAACACTAATGAAAAAAACCAATTTATTTTAGATTTAATGAAAAATGAAAAAAATAGACACGCATATTTTATATGCAATATAAGCTACATATCAAACAATGGGCAAATATCAAATTTTGAAGGAATTATTGAGGGAAAAATTGCCTTAAGTTTAAATGACAATAAAACTTATGGATTTGGTTATGATACAATATTTTTAACTAAAAATAACAAAAAACTTAGCGATCTAAAGCTTGAAGAAAAAAACAAAATATCTCATCGGGGAATAGCATTTTTAAAATTTAAAAAATTTTTATTAGAATCTTTATTTAACAGTTAAACTTATTTTATATATAAAGTTCAGACTTTATTGTAAAATAAAAAGCACAATGTTTATAAAATTTCAATGTATTATTTCTTTCAAAACAATGAAAAAAGGAAGAGGAGAATTTAGTGATAAATAGAAATGAAATCAATGAAAATGATAAATGGGATTTATCTTTTCTATTTGTAAATGAAGAAGAATATATAAAAGCAATCAATGCTATTGAAATGAAAACCAAAGAATTTAAAAAATATGAAAAATTGGAATTAAATTTTAATTTGTTTAAAGAAGCTTTAAATAAATACTATGAAATTATGGAAGATTTAGAGAGAATCTCTTACTATTCAATGCTCCAATTAGAAACAGATGTAACTAATAAGGATGCAAATAAAATATATTCTATATGCGTCAATTTAGTTACAAAAGTATCTAATGCTACTTCATTTCTCATGCCCAAAATACTTAAAACAGATGAAAAAAAAATACAAGATTGGATAAATAAACCTGAGCTTAAAGATAAAAAAATCGCAATTGAAAAAATACTAAGAGAAAAAAACCATATTTTAAGCGAAAAAGAAGAAGAAATACTTGCCAACTATACCCCTCTTTACTCATCTTATCAAAACATATTCTCAACACTCACAAACGCTGATATGGAATTTGGAGAAATTAATGGAAACCCTTTAACCAATTCTACCTACACACTATTTCTACAAAACGAAGACCAAAAAATACGAAAAGAAGCTTTTTTAAAATTTTATCAAAAATACAAAAATAATGAAAACACACTTGCTAATCTCCTTATTTCTGACTTTAAAAAAAATCAATTCATCGCAAAGACAAGAAAGTTTCAAAATACTTTTTCAATGCAGCTTTTTTCAAATAATATTGACAAAAAAGTTTATACGAATTTAATCGAAACTGTTAATGAAAATTTATCTGCACTTAACGACTATTATACATTTAGAAAAAAAGTTTTAAACCAAGAACATCTATATCACTACGACGTATATGTGCCATTAACAAAAGGAATAACATTTAAAAATTCGTTTGAAGAAGCTTGTGAGAAAATATTAAAATCTTTAAAGATATTAGGAGATGAATATACAAAAATCTTAAAAAACGGTCTTTTAAAAGAAAGATGGGTTGATAAATACGAAAATACTGGAAAAAGATCAGGAGCTTTTAGCGCAGGATCATACAATGGAAAACCTTACATACTGATTAATTATAAAGATGAATCAATAAGAGATATGTTTACCCTTGCCCACGAAGCAGGGCATTCGATGCACTCTTACTTTAGTATAAAAAATAACCCATTCCCCCACTATAATTATTCCATCTTTGAAGCAGAAATAGCATCAATAATCAACGAACAAATATTAGCAGAATATTTACTTAAAAACGAAACCGATATTAAAAAAATAACGTATATAAAACTTAACCAAATTGACGACATGATTTCAACATTCTTCAGACAAACAATGTTTGCTGAATTTGAATATATTATTCATGAAATGGTTAGCAAAGGAGAACCTGTAGTAAAAGAAACGCTAACAGAAACTTATATGAATTTGCTAAAAAAATACTTTGGACCTAGTCTAAAATTTGATGAGTTAAGCCCCCTTGAATGCCTTAGAATTCCGCACTTTTATTCGCCTTTTTATGTATATCAGTATGCTACAGGCATTGCAGCTGCTTTGTCAATATACAAAGACATAAAAGAAAATAAAAAAGACGCGGTAGAAAATTATATAAAATTTTTAAAAACAGGTGGTTCAAAATATCCATTAGATTCCTTAAATATTACCGGAGTAGATTTAACACAAAAAACAACAATAGAAAACACTATTAACATTTTTAAATACAGACTTGAAGAGATAAAAACAATATTCCAATAAAAAGGAGATTTACTGTGAAAAATATCAATTTGATTTTAGCTTGGCTTGTACATATTTTTACAGCATCCGGCTTGATTGTAGGGCTTTACTCAATAATTTCAATTATAAATGGTGATTATTCTCTTCTTTTAAAGCTAACAGTAATAGGACTTATAATAGATGGAATCGATGGAACTATAGCAAGAAAACTTAAAGTAAAAGAATTAATACCTGAGATTGATGGCGCTCTACTTGATAACATTACAGACTATATAAACTATACATTTATCCCTGTTGTATTTTTTTATTTTGGAGAATTTATTGAAGAAAAATATAAAGTTGCCATTTGCATTGGAATCCTGCTCTCATCAGCATACCAATTCTCAAGAACAGATTCAAAAACAACTGATAACTACTTTAGAGGATTCCCTTCTCTATGGAATCTCTTTGTAATATCAAACATAATTTTTCAAATAGAGCAAACAACAAATCTTATTATAATGTCAATATGTATTGTAACAAGCTTTATTCCAATTAAATTCATTTACCCATCAAAAACTAAAGAATTAAGACAAATTACCATACCAATAACAGTAATAAGTTGCCTAATATTTGTCATATCAATATTTTTAAAATTATCCACAAAAGCATTAAAAATAGCAAAAATAATTCTCATACTGTACTTTGCATATTTAACTCTAGCAAGCATATATTTAACCTACAAAACAAGAAATAGATGACAAAACAATGTATATAAATTCAATAATAGAATCCATAGATTCAAACATAGCTTATTCTCCAATAGTATTTTTTTCTTTGCTAATTCTAGCAGGACTTAATGTTCCTATTTCCGAAGATGCAATAGTACTAATGGGCGGGATTTTATCTAGTCGAAAAAATGAATATACAATATTAATATTTTTAGGAATTTTTTGGGGAGCCTATCTTGGAGACATAATATCTTTTTACATTGGGAAATTAATGGGGAATAAACTGTTTAAAAATAAAAAAGAAAATAAATTGCTTGACAAAATAAATTACTATTATGGGCAATACGGAGTATTAACTTTATTCATAGGTAGGTTTATACCCTTTGGAGTTAGAAACGCAATATTTATATCAGCAGGAATGGGAAATATGAAATCTAATTTGTTTATTGTCTCTGACTTTTTTGCCACTTTACTCTCAATAATGGTTTATTTTACTCTAAGTTTTAAACTAGGACAATCATTTGAAATAACATTTTCAAAAATAAAAATAATTATATTTTCAATATTTATCACCATAGTAACAACAACAATAATAATTTGCGTAATTAAAAAAAATAAAAAAGTTGACAAAAATTTAAAATAAAAAATATAATGGTTAATAATGCTGTGGTGGTGGAAGTGGTAGACACGCTAGCTTGAGGGGCTAGTGGGCGCAAGCTCGTGCTGGTTCAAGTCCAGTCCACAGCATCAAAATTGCTAGTAGCTTATTAAATAAAATTAACAAAAATATGATCTAAAGAGCACTAGAGAATAAATTGCAGATTAATTTTCAAGGGGATAGATGTTTAAATACGAATTCAAAAAAATAGAAAAAAAATGGCAAGAATTTTGGGACAACAACAAAACATACAAAGTAGAAGAAGATCCAAGCATTCCCAAAGAAAAAAGATTATACATACTTGATATGTTTCCCTACCCTTCTGCCAACGGGCTCCATGTTGGCCATCCAGAAGGATATACAGCCACTGATATATTTGGAAGATATAAGCTTTTAAATGGATTTCATGTGCTTCATCCAATAGGATTTGATAGCTTTGGACTTCCTGCTGAAAATTATGCAATACAAACAGGAACTCATCCTCAAAAAAGTACAGAAGAAAATATTAATAAGTTCAAAAAACAAATAAAAGCTTTAGGATTCGCATATGATTGGGATCGAGAAATTAGAACACATGATGAGACTTACTATAAATGGACCCAGTGGATTTTCTTACAATTATATAAAAAAGGCCTAGCTTATGCAAAAGAAATGCCTGTATGGTACTGTCCTGAACTTGGAACAGTATTGGCAAATGAAGAGATTATCCAAACTCCAGACGGGCCAAAATCTGAGAGAGGATTTCACAATGTTGAAAAAAAATACTTAAGACAGTGGGTTTTAAAAATTACAGAATATGCTGAAAGATTATTAAACGACCTTGAAGAATTGGAATGGCCTGAATCTGTAAAAGAAATGCAGCGAAATTGGATTGGCAAATCAACAGGGGTTGAAATCGACTTTGAAATTGAAGGCTACAATGATAAAGTAACAGTCTTTACAACAAGGCCAGACACAATCTTTGGCGTCACGTACTTAGTAATAGCTCCAGAAAACAAAATAACAGAAAAAATAACAAAAAATAACTTTAAAAACAATGTATTAAAATATATAAAGAACGAAGAACTCAAAAGCGACCTTGAGAGAACCTCTCTTGAAAAAGATAAATCGGGGATTTTTACAGGCTCTTATGCATTTCATCCAATAACAAATGAAAAAATTCCAATTTGGGTTGGAAGCTATGTACTAGGAGCTTATGGCACTGGAGCCGTAATGGGCGTTCCAGCACATGATGAAAGAGATTTTCAATTTGCTAAAAAGTATAAATTAAAAATTCTATCCGTAATATCAAAATCAGGCAAAAACGAACCATTGGAAAAAGCATTTACTAATGATGGAATTTCAATAAACTCCCCTAATGAATTTAATAATCTTAAAAATTCTGAAGTAAAAGATAAAGTAATAAAATGGCTTACTAAAAACAAAAAGGGAAAAGAAAAAGTTAACTACAAGCTTAGAGATTGGATTTTTTCAAGGCAAAGATACTGGGGAGAACCTATACCAATATTGTTTGATAAGCTTGGAAATGCAATACCTTTAGAAAAAAATGATCTACCTTTAAAGCTTCCAGAAATTGCAAACTATAAACCTTCTGGAACGGGAGAATCTCCTTTGTCAAGAATTAAAGATTGGGTAAACATAAAAGATACAGATTTTACAAGAGAAACAAACACAATGCCGCAATGGGCAGGCTCTTGTTGGTATTATTTGAGATACCTTGATCCAAAAAATCAAAAAGAATTTGCAAGTAAAAAAAATATTGAATATTGGATGCCTGTTGACCTATACATAGGTGGAGCTGAACATACAGTATTACACCTACTTTACTCAAGGTTCTGGCACAAGGTTCTTTATGACTTAGGGTATGTAAACACTAAAGAACCTTTTAAAAAGCTAATAAATCAAGGCATAATAACCTCATTCTCTTATCAAAAAGAAAATGGGATTTTAATACCTAATGATCAAGTTATAGAAAAAGACAATAAATTTTTTGACAAAAAGGACAATCAAGAAGTAACCCAAGTAATTGCCAAAATGTCAAAATCTTTAAAGAATGTAATAGCCCCAGATGACATTATCAAAGAATTTGGAGCAGACTCAATAAGGGTTTATGAAATGTTTATGGGACCACTAACAGACTCTAAGCCTTGGAGCACTAAAGGAATTGTTGGTGTTTTTCGATTTTTAAACAAAATTTGGAACCTAAGAGAAAAAGAACTATCAAAAGACAATCCTCCAAAAGAAATAACATCTCAGCTCCATAAAGTAATAAAAAAAGTCACAGAAGACACAGAAAACCTAAATTTCAACACAGCAATCTCTGCCATGATGATATTTATAAATAAACTTCTAAAGTATGAAAAAAATTATTTAAATATATTCAAGCCCTTTATCATTATTTTATCCCCATATGCACCTCATTTAGCAGAAGAGCTGTGGGAACACATTGGAGAACCCCCCAGTTTATTCAAAAATTCAAAATGGCCAAAATTCGATGAAAACCTTATTATTAAAGACACAAAAGAAATCGTCTTGCAAATAAATGGAAAAATAAAAGACAAAATTTTACTGGACAAAGAAATAGATGAGGAAGAATTAAAAAAAATAGCAATGGAAAATAGAAAAATAAAATCACACTTACTGAATAAAAAAATAGTAAAAATAATTGCAATTAAAAACAAACTTGTCAACATAGTGATAAAGTAAAAAAGAGGCATAACATGGACTTTGAAAGTCTAAGCATTAGATATAAAGGCATTATATTCACAATATTTATATTAATTACTATTTTTTTAGGATTTTTTTTAAAAAATCTTAAATTCGATGCAAACATCTTAAAACTTATCCCCAAAACCAAAGAAACTGAAAGCCTAATAGACATTGACAAAAGTAATTCACTTTTGTCTACAATAGTAATATTTCAAGATAAAAAAAATATTTTCAACAAACAAAATTTTAAAAAAATAAACAGTGTAATCAATGAAATAACCAAAATTTTAAAAGTATCTCCAAATGCCGTTACAAGTATATTTTCTTATTTTCCACAATTTAAAAAAGAAACCTACACAGATAAAGACATAGAAGAAATAAAAAATAAAATAAATTCAACCCCATTCGTAAAAAATACATTCTTGGGTAATTCAGAAAATTTAATATACTTCATAATAATACCATCAGAAAGCGATAAAATCAATTTCAGTAGAAACTTAAAAGCTGAACTTGATGAGATGGAAAACACAATTAAAAAATATGAAACAGACGACCTAAAGTTATATCTTACAGGAGATTTAATAGTAAGAGAAAAAATCTTAAACTACATGGTTGAAGACTTCAAAATTTTAGGACCTCTTGCTACTTTTGTAGTAATAATCTCACTTTATTTGATTATAAAAAATCTAATTGGAGCGTTAATTCCTATTTTTATTGCATTATTATCATTGATTTGGACTTTTGGAATTAAAGGACTTGTACAATCTCCCATTACAGTGCCAGAAACTTCAATGATTGTTTTACTTATTTCAATCGGATGCGCTAATGCTGTACACATAATAAACGGAATATTCAAATTAATAAAAAAAGATCAACTTTCAAAAGAATCAATCAAAAAAACAATTAAAAAACTTAAAACACCTATCCTGCTAACATCTCTTACAACTGCATTTGGATTCTTATCTCTTACAACCTCTTCAATTAATGCTTACAAAACAATGGGTATTTTCATGTCAATTGGAGTAATAATTTCAATGACTATATCATTAACCGTCCTACCTGGAATAATAACATTAATCCCATTTACAAAAAAAAGATCACTTGAAAAACAAAAAGAAAATAAAATACACAAAATATTTTTCCTTGAAAAACTTGCCAAAATGAATTCACAAATAACAAAGTCTATATTAAAAAGAAAATACATATCTTCCATAGTAGTCGTCATAATACTGGGGATTTCTATAGTAGGTCTTTTGAAAATAGAAATCAATTTTGATGAAAAAGATTACTTCAAAGAAAGCACAAGCGTAAAAAAAACATTAAACTTAATGCAAAAAGAAATGGGGGGAATATCAGTTTTTAAAATAGAACTTGAAGGCACCCCCGGCGAATTTAAAAATGCAAAAGCAATGCAAACCTTAGATTTGATCACAGACAAGCTTGATGCATTTTCTGCAAAAACTCAATCCAGCTCTATTAATGGAATTTTAAAATTTACAAATTTTAAAATTAAAAAAGAATCCCCACTAGAATATAAACTGCCTGAAAACAAAGCTATACTAAACAAACTAATAAACTTAGTAGATAGAAGTGCTTGGACACAAGACAATAAAAAACTGTATATTAATGATGACTGGTCATTAATATCTATTATAGTAAGAATTGAAGACAACTCAACTGAAGGAATAAAAAAATTTGAAAAATATGCTATTCAAACAATTAATGAACATATGAGAAATAATAAATATCATTTCTCAGGGGTATATGATAAAGTATTAATTGCTAAAACAATGGTTAAAGAGCAGGTTATGAACATTATAACAACCCTTGGATCAATAACATTATTGCTTATGCTTTTCTTTAGATCTATAAAAACCGGAATAATTATTGCAATCCCAGTAGCATGGTCAGTGTTTTTAAACTTTGCTGTAATGAGGATGTTTGGAATAACCTTAAATCCTGCAACAGCAACAATTGCATCTGTAAGCATGGGAGTCGGAGTAGATTATTCAATCCATTTTTTCAATACATTTATTTTAAAATACCAAAAAAGTCAAATCTACAAAACTGCACTTCTTGAATCAATACCAAGCGTATTTAATGGGATATTTGCAAATTCTATTTCTGTTGGAATAGGGTTTCTAACCCTGACATTTTCGACTTATAAAATAATATCAACTCTTGGTGCAATAATTGCTTTTACAATGCTAACAACATCTCTTGCATCTTTAACTCTTCTTCCATTATTAATTCATTTATTTAAACCTAGAGTCAAACTAGCCCAAAAAAACAATTTTAAAAAATTAAAACAATAATTTAATGACCTCGCGCATATTCTCTACAAGATAAAAATTAATGCCACTCTTAATATTAATAGGAATCTCTTCTAGATCTACTTTATTTGCCTGAGGAACAATAATGTGCTCTACCCCACTACGTTTTGCTGCAATTATTTTCTCTCTAAGTCCCCCTATCATCATTACGTTTCCAGTAAGAGAAAGCTCTCCTGTCATAGCCAAATGGGGTCTAACAACTTTATCAAGAGCAAGAGAAATAAAAGCACTAGCTATTGTAATTCCTGCCGAAGGACCATCTTTTGGAGTAGCTCCTTCTGGAATATGTAAATGAATAATATATTTTTCAAAAAAAGACTTATTAATGCTTAAATCTCCCTTAATACTATTAACATAAGTATAGGCAATATTAGCAGACTCCTTCATAACATCCCCAAGTCTACCTGTTAACTTAATTCCACCTACCTTGGACTCTGTTTTTACAGTTTCAATCATCAAAGTTGAACCCCCATAGCTTGTCCAAGCAAGACCCATTACCATACCTGAATACATAATATTAGGCATGCTTTCTTTTCTAAAAACGGGTACACCAACATATTCTTCTAGATTATCATTTGAAATTTGATAAGATTTAACCTCAGCATTCTCAATAAGCTTTCTTGCAACCTTTCGTACAATTTTGTTTAAATATTTTTCAAAATTTCTCACTCCATTATCTCTTGCATACTCTTGGGCAATTTGAACAAGCGCTGAGCTTTGAAACTTTAAAGAATCCTTATCAATTCCATTTTCGCTTAAAACCTTAGGAATTAAATACTTTCTTGCAATCTCTATTTTTTCGTTATCGACATATCCGGAAACCTCAATAATCTCCATTCTATTTAACAAAGGTCTTGGTATTGTTTCAATAGAATTAGCAGTCAAAATAAAAAATACATTTGAAATATCAAAAGGAAGATCAAGATAATGATCTCTAAATTTGACATTCTGTTCAGGATCTAAAACTTCAAGAAGAACTGAAAAAGGGTCTCCATAATTTGAAGCGGAGATTTTATCAACCTCATCAATTAAAAAAACAGGAGAATTTGTCTTAGTAATTCTTAAACCTTGAATAATTTTTCCAGGCAAAGCACCAACATAAGTTCTTCTGTGTCCCTTGATTTCTGATTCATCACGCATCCCCCCAACAGAAAATCTAAAAAATTTGGTGCGCAAAACCTTTGCAATAGCTGCTCCAATAGAAGTTTTTCCTACCCCAGGAGGTCCTACCAAAAGAATAATAGCTCCCTTTTGAGTTTTTCTTAATTTAAGAACAGAAATATATTCAATAATTCTATCCTTAACTTCCGTCATTCCATAATGAGTTTTATCTAAAATTTTTTTAGATTTTTGCAAATCTAACTTATCAAAATTAATTTTCAAATCTTGCCAAGGAAGCTCAGTAATAAGCTCAAGATAGTTTCTAATAACAATATATTCAGCCGAACTTGTCTCAAGAAGTGAAAATTTTTCCAGCTCTTTCTCAACTACCTCTAAAGACTCTCCTTTTAACTCCAAAGCCTTTAGCTTTGCCTTTAGCTTTGCTAAATCGCTGTTTTTTTTATCGCCTATACCAAGTTCAGCTTTAATAGCTTTAAGTTGTTCCTTTAAAAAAAACTCTTTTTGCTGTTTTTCTAATCTCTCTTGAATTCCCCTAGCAATTTTATTTTGAATTTCAATTAAATTGAGTTCTTCATAAATTAACTCTAAAACTTTTTTAAGCCTATCTTTTACACTCAAAGTTTCAAGAACTATTTGATGATCATTTTTTGAAGATGAAATGGTGCTAGCCACAATGTCACATAACTTGCCCTTATCCTCAATATTAACCATATTCAATTGAACTTCGGGCATTTTTCTATGTGAAAATATCTCTTTAGTTCTAAGCAAAATACTACTGTAAACTGCCTTTGATTGAATATCATCTTTTCTAACTGGAATTTGCTTTAAATAGTCAATTTCTATTATTGGGAACTTGTCATTAAGAACAACTTTAACAAATTTAATTCTATCAAAAGTTGACACAAATATATTATAACCACCATCTGGAAGATTAATCTTTTTTATTACTTTTCCAGTAACTCCAACAGAATAAATATCTTTACTATAATCAACAATTAATTTATGTTGATTATTGTTATTATTTTTTTCTAAAAATTTATCATTTAAAACAAATAAAGCAATAATTCCATTGCCTTTCATAGCATATTCGATTGCTTTCATATCAGAATCAGAGATTACAACAATTGGAATAAACATACCTGGAAAAACTGGATGAGAAGGAACTGCTATTAAAGGGGCTCTTGCGGGTTTATTGGAATGAGGCAAAATCCCAGCTACAGGTTTTTCTTTCTTTTTGTCTGCTAACCTAGCTTTTTTTAATTCATCCATAAAATTTGAAATCTCCTTAAGTCTTAATTATAACAAAACAAATATTTTATGAAAATTCATTTAATAATATTTTTTTTTATTATAAAATAATATAGTGAGAATTTTCATAGTTAAAATAATGGCAAAGAACTTGAATTGTGGTAACAGCTATAATCTACTAAAGCTATACCATTCAATAATAAATACAATGACTACTGCTTAAAAATAATTAATCTATGGTGAAGTTAGTAAAAAATGTTTGAAAACTCAATAAAAAATTGAATTCTAGAGAAATAAATGAAAATTTGGAAACAAAAAGAAACTAATATGCAAAACCAAGAACTAACTCGCATTGCTAAGAAATATAATATCAATCTTTTTGAAGCAACTTTGCTTATAAAACGAGAAGTCAAAGAAGAAGATTTCATGTTTTTCCTTGAAGATAGCATAAATTTGCTGCACAACCCATTTTTATTGAAAAATATAGATAAGTTTATAAGCAGAATCAATAAAGCAATTAAAGAAAATGAAAACATACTAATCTTTGGAGATAAAGATGCTGATGGAATCACAGCAACAATAATAATGTATGAAACTCTTAAAGATTTTGGACTCAATGTGAGCTATAAAATACCTTCGAACGGAGAATTTTATGGACTTTCAAACGAATTAATCAACATAGCTTTAGAAAAAAAAATCTCTCTAATAATAACCGTTGATAATGGTATCTCTAACATTGAAGAAATAAACTATGCAAATTCACAAGGAATAGAAATAATAATCACAGATCATCATCTTCCAAGCGAAGACTTTAAAACTAAAAGCATAGTTATAAATCCACATCTAAAAGATGACAAATATCCATTCAAAGAAATAGCAGGATGTTGTGTGAGTTTTAAAACTTGCCTTGCTCTTTGTATATCCTTTACAGATCTTTATTCTAAAAACCTTGTATTTCTATTTCTAGAAAAAGCAAAAAATGAAATTATTCTTCATGCAATAGAAATAAAAAATTATATTTTAAAACGGTATATAAGATTAAATAATAAGGATGATCCTTTAATTAACTTAAACAAACTAGAAAAATTTTCACAAAACAAATACATAATAATCTTTAACAAAGAAGAGCAAGATCAATTATTAAATAAATGTTTTGGGAAAAGTATAAATATAGATACAGTTGATATTAGTGAAAATTTTATAAAAAAATATCCAAATTTTAAAAGAAAAACATTAAAGGATCTAATTCAAGCAACCAAGTATTTTAAATATAAAGAAATTAAGATTAAAGAAAAACTTTACTACATATTTTATAACATAATTTTTGAAACTAACAAAAATTTACTACAAAAATGCTTAAAAAGACTTAGTCTTGTTGCAATCGGAACAATAGCGGACAATATGCCTATTATTAATGAAAACAGAATAATCCTAAAAGCGGGTCTCAAAGAAATTGCACTAAGAGAAAGAATGCCTATTAACTATCTACTAAAGGATGCAAACATATTAACAAAACCAAATATAACTTCAATAGATATCGCATATAAAATTGCACCAATACTAAACTCAACAGGAAGACTTGAAAAAGCAGATATTGCAATAAATTTTTTACTTACTAACGATACTAATCAAATAGAAAATAAATTTAAAGAAATAAAAGAAATCAACCAACTAAGAAAATACAAAGAAGAAAAAGCTTGGAATTCGCACAATAAAAATATTGTTTTTAAAAATGATAAATTCATAGTCTGCTATGATAAAAATACTCCAAAAGGAATAAGCTCTAGAATTGCAACTAGACTTTCTACTTACTATCAAAAAGTTGCTATTTTTTTAACAAAACAAGGCAATATTATTAAAGGATCAATTAGATCAAACAATAAAATTAATTCAAAAACACTAATATCGATAGTACCTTCTCATTTAGTAATAAATTCAGGAGGGCACAAAGCTGCTGCTGGATTCACACTGCATGAAAATTTGCTTGAAGAGTTTATTAAGGAATTAGAATATGCAACTACAAAAGTTGAATATGAAACTCTTGATAAAAATGAGTCAATACTAATAGATGCTACTATTCCAAAGGATTTAACAAAAGATTCTCTTTTTAAAACAATAGAAATATTTGAACCTTATGGTTATGAATTTAGAGAGCCAATATTAATGATGGAAAATGTTTACCTTCAAGAACTCAAAATAATTGACAAAAATCATAGCTCAAAACACATAAATATGCGTCTTAAATCACAAAACGATTACTATAAAGCTATTTTTTTTAACGGAACAAAAAAAATAGAAGAATTGAAAATCAAAGAAGATCAATATTTGGATATCATTTTTACAGTTAATGAAGATTTTTACTGCCCAAGAGAAAAGATTTTGAAAATAATAGACATAAAAAAGAGTACTCAAGTCAATGTGTAGAATACAAAAAGCTTTGCTTATATTTTGTATTCTAGGAATAGCAAACATAAATTCAGAAATAACAAATACCATTCCTAAAGTTCAATACAAAAAAGAGGCATTTCAAGGAGATTACATATACTTTTCAAGTAATGAAAACTTTAAAAAGTTATCACTTTTGAGTACAAATAAAACCCCAATCATAACTTCCTCTCCATTTAAATTTACAGTAGGAAATAAAATTTACTATATAGCATTTATAGGAATTACTCCAATGATCAAAGAGGGCAAAAGAAAAATTCAAATAGAATTTAAAAATAAAAGCTATGTCAAAGAAATAGAAATAAAAAAATTTAACTTCAAAAAAACACAAATTAGTTTTAATAAGGAAAAGGCCAAGCTCATAACACAAAAAAGATCAACAAAACAAAAAGAACAATCCTTGGTCTTGTGGAATATTATTGGCAATATTGGAGACACAACAATATACCACTATGATGCTTTAGTTAAACCGATAAAAGACCAACACATTATAACAAGCTACTACGGAGAATTAAGACTTTACATGCAGGGTAACAAAAAAATTTCAAATTATACAATGCACAATGGAATTGATTATGCCCCATTTAAAAGAGAAAATACTCCAATTTTTGCTGCCGGTAAAGGAAAAGTTGTATTCGCACAAAATAGAGAGCTAACAGGCAATACCCTTATAATACAACATTTACCAGGTATATTTACAATTTACCTTCACCTATCAAAATTAGGGGTAAGTGAAAATAAAGTAGTTAGTGCGGGCGAATATATTGGACACACTGGAAATACGGGACTCTCAACAGGACCTCATTTGCACTTCGAAGTAAGAATTAATGGCATAGCTATAAACCCAGATTTCCTTTTAAATGGCATGCTTATTGACAAAAATAAAATAATAAATAATATTAAAAGAATAGAGTAAAAGGAGGTGAATTTTTTGGTAACAGTCAATGTGGACAAAAATGAAAATCTTGAAAAAGCATTGAAACGTTTTAAAAGAATGATTGAAAAAGAAGCAATTATTCGTGAATGGAAAAGAAGAGAGTATTATGAAAAACCATCCACAATCCGTGTAAAAAAAGAAAAAGCTTTTAAAAGAAAACAAGCAAAAAAAGTAAGAAAATTAAAACAAAAAACCAATAGGTAACCTAACAAGAGATGTTCAAGTGGATATCTCTTTACTTTAAATTAACACCTCTCTTGGTTTTGATCCATTAACAGGGCCTATGTACCCCATATCTTCCATAAGCTCAATAATTCGAGCCGCTCTATTGTAACCTATTTTTAACCGTCTTTGCAGATAAGATGCTGACGCTTTTTTTGTAGTTTTAACAATTTCAAGAGCTTCATCAAACATTGGCTCATCAGAAGGCCCAAGAGCAACTAAATCTGATTCTTTTGCACTATCAATAAATATTTCATCATCAATATAATTTGGAGGACCAAATTTTTTAACTTCTTCAACAAGCCTGTAAACTTCTTTTTCCTTTAAAAATCCACCCTGAATTCTTTGAGGAAAAGGATTTGAAGAACTAATATAAAGCATATCACCTTTTCCCAAAAGCTTTTCAGCACCAGAAGATCCAAGAATTATTCTAGAATCCATAGAGCTGGCTACCATAAAAGAAATTCTTGAGGGAAAATTAGCTTTTATTACTCCCGTGATAACGTCAACTGAAGGTCTTTGAGTTGCAAGAACCAAATGAATCCCCACAGCTCTAGCCATTGCAGCAAGTCTAGAGATTAAATTTTCAAGCTCTTTTCTTGCAGAAAGAATTAGGTCTGCAAATTCATCAATAATTATTACAAGATATGGCAAGACCATTAAATTTAAATTTTCGTCTTTTATTTTTTTATTATAAGAAGCAATATCTCTTACTAATAAATTATCAAGCAGTACGTACCTTCTCTCCATTTCATCAAGACACCATCTAAGAGCTTCTAAAGCCTTCTTAACATCTGTAATAACTGGAGTTAACAAATGGGGAATATCATTAAAAAGCTTAAGTTCAACTATTTTAGGATCTATCATAATTAATTTCACTTCATCTGGAGATTTTGAAAAAATAATCGAAGCAATTAAAGAATTCACACAAACCGATTTACCTGCCCCAGTTGCACCAGCTATTAATAAATGAGGAGAATTAACAAGATCAAAAACAATATTCTCACCACTAATTTCCTTTCCAAGAGCAAAAGGAATTCTAAAATTACCCCTGAATTCTTTACTGTCTATAATCTCTGAAATTAAAATAAATTCACGCCTCTTGTTAGGAATTTCAATTCCCACAGCTTCTCTGCCAGGAATCGGAGCAATAATCCTAACCCTAATAGCTGCAAGCCTTAAAGCTATATTATCAGAAATAGAAGTAATTTTGGAAAGCTTAATTCCCTTATCCGGACGAACAGCATACATTGTCACAACGGGTCCTTTAATAATATCAATTAATTTAGCATTAATATTAAACTCTTTTAATGTCTCCTGAAGAATCACTGATTGCTTTTTAATTTCTCTCTCATATTCAATATCTTCTATATCGTTTTTAACTTCTTTCTGGTCAAAAACTGAAATATCAATAACGTAAGAATCAGTCTTTCTATCCAAAACCGAATTTTCGTCATAAATATGAGAAGTAACAACTTGACTAATTATACCTTTAGTTCTTATCTCACCAGCCTTAACCTTTCCACTAATAATCAACTTATTATTTTCAAGATTGTCCAAGTATTTATACTCACAACACCCATCAATCCCATCTATTAAATCCTCATCTGCATTTAAAATGCCATTATTTGAAGCTTCCTTATTTAAGGAACTTGACTGCGCATAGTCTGAATCTTCAAAAACAGTTTTGGCTAAATTAACATTGGGGGGTTTTTTATTCTTTCTTAAGAAAGCACTAAATGACCATAAAGCTTGATATTCTTCATCATTGATAATATTGTTTTTCTCATCAAAACCTTGAGAACCTTTTAGGTCTTCTACAGAATCTCCATAAACTTTAATATCTTTTTTCACACCCAATGAATTTGAAAAGGGAAAATAACTTAATATATTTTCAAACAAAATCTTAATCTTAAACTCTAAAAATTTAAAAGCATCTAAGATAAAATTAATATCTTTAAAAAAGACGTAATTTAAATAAATCCAAATAACAAATTCTAAAATCAAAAGAGTAAAAATAAAAAAATTCCCCAATATTATTCCAAAATTAATAAGGAATGTTTTAATAAGATAAGATTCCTCAACATTAGAATTGATTTTAATTAAAAATATTAAAGTAAAAAATAATATTACGGTATAATTCCAATTAAATATAAATCGTTTAGTAAAAATATGCTTTTTATAAGCATACCAATTAACAAGTGGATAAACTATTAAATAAAATGATAAGAATGAAAAAACATTAAGAAGTATTTGACCTATCAAATTGAAAACGAAAAATATAAATATATTATTCAAAGGAGTCAATGCTACAAAAAGAGAAAAAGAAATAACCGAAAGCATAAAAAAAAACAGAAACTGAAAATACTGATAAAAATCCTTCATATTCTAAAAAAAATAACCAACTGTAATTGAAAGTGCAAATAAATATATTGAAAAATAATACAGTTTCTTGTTATTAAGCATTTTAAAAAAGAAATTTATTGAGAAAATACCAACAACAAAAGCAACCAACGCTCCTAAGTTTATTTCAAAATTATTAAAAACCATAAAAATATCATAAAATTCTTTATATTTTAATAATACAGCTCCAAAAACTATTGGGATTAAAGACAAAAATGAAATTTCAAATGCACTTTTTCTATTAAACCCAATAATCATAGCAGAAAAAATCGTAATTCCCGAACGAGAAATTCCTGGAAATGCACCAAAACCTTGCATCAAGCCCATAAAAATTCCTATTAATAAAATATTACCTTTAAAATCAATCTTAATTAATTTAAATTCTAACATTAAGATTAAAACCGCTGTTATAATAAAATTAATTAAAATAAAAGGCAATGTAAAAATTCTCTCATATTTTGAAATAAAAATTCCAATAACTCCTGTAACAATAGTTATTATTAATATTAACAACATTAATTTTAAATTTGCTAAATCAGATTTAACAGTTTTTCTTAAAAAGAATCTAATAAAAGTTAAAAAAAGTTCTAAAATCCTTTTGCGATAGTAAATAATAATCACTAAAACTGTTGCAAAGTGTAAATAAATATCAAATATTATTGGAAGCTTCAAATACATAAAATACCTAAAAAGCGCTAAATGTCCCGAACTAGATATTGGTAAAAACTCTGTAATACCTTGAACAATACCTAAAATAATTGCACTTAAAATATTTGTCATTAAACGCTGCTCCCAATACTAATTTTTGGGAAATTCACCCATAATTTCAACTATTACCGAATCTATTCCCTTTTTTTCATACAAAGCGTCATAAAATATCGAATAAACTAATATTTTTTTGATATAATTTCTAGTCTGAGTAAAAGGAATTGCCTCAATAAAAAGCTCTTTGGGCAAATGCCCATAACTTTTTTCCCACTTTCTAACATTACCAATACCTCCATTATAAGATGCAAGAGCCTTATAAAGGCTACCGGTTGTAGATATTCTTTTTTTCAAATAATATGTTCCAATTATTATATTATCCTTTGGAGTCTTTAAATCATAATCAAAATATTTAAGTTCTTTAGAAATATCATTAGCTGTTAACGGCATGACCTGCATAAGGCCAATAGCACCTGGTTTTGAGACAGCATTTCTCTCAAAACTGCTTTCTGCTTTTATTAAAGAAAATACAATACTGGTTTCAAGCCCTCGCCTTTTAGCCCAATATTCTACCAAAGATCCATACAAATAAGGATAAAGTCTTTTATAGTCATTCTCCATTAAAGCAGATCTATCTTGATTTACAAGATAATTAATCACAAGAGTTGCATAGTAGTAATTTTCACTCTTCAAAAGTTCATCGTAAACTCTTCGATAAAAATCGAGTGAAAATTTATATCCATTCCTAAAATCCTCAGAAATAAAATCTTTAACATAACTACAAAGATTAAATTTTAAAAACCCCTCTAAAAAAATCTCATAATCAGATTGTTCATATTTAAAATCAACACCACTTGTAAAAAATTCATTAACATTTTGATCTAATAGATATCTGCTAATAAATGAAGAATAAGACCATTTATCATAATTAACAGCAGAATGCAAAAGACGCTCATATTCTCCGCTTACATTAGATTTAATTAATTTGTGATATATAAGCCTTGCATTAATAAAAGCAAGCTTAGATAAAATAGAACCATCAATAACTCTTTGAGCAGTAGAATAAAGTTTATAAAGATTGCTATAGTCTTCAAGTTGAATTGATTCTAAAATATACTCTTCTAAAACCTTAATAAACCCAGGATTTTTTTTATCACTCTCAGTATAAAACTTGGACACACTTTCTGCAAAATAATCTCTTGCACTCTTGGTAAAAATTAAATTACCAAAAGCCATATTAAGCATAGAAAGTCGGTTAATCTCATTATTAAGATTTAAACCTTCAAGATATTCTTTCACAAGAAAAAGGCCTAAATTATTCTTTTCTCTAAGATTTAAAACACCCAAATAATAATTTTTATATTTGCTTCTTATTTTATTAAAAAATTTTAAAGCATTTAAAACTTTACCAGAACCAATAAAAGCCTTATAAACATCACTTAATACAATATTATTGTCATAATATCCACTTAAACCATTTTTATTCAATATATTTATTGCACCATTAAAATTACCATTTGCTACTTCATACTTAAACTTAACAAGATTTAAGAAATTTGTTCCAAAATACTTAGACTTATTTTCAATAATAAAGTAATCATAAGCCCTAACATGTAAAGAATTTGCAGGTAAATTTTCAAAAAGTTTATTAAAGTAGATTTTTGATTCACTCGCATTAGAAAGGTTAAGATAAAGAACTGCTTTTAACAAAATATTCTCATTTTCCTGATATTCAGAAAATTCCATCTTATCAAGCTTATTTACAAGACCAAGAGCCTTATCATTTTTCTTTTGCCAATAAAGACTTTTAAAATAACCTAGCAAAATGAATTTATTATTTTCATATTTTTTATAAAGTTTCTCCGCAATCAATTCAGATGCAAAATATTCTTTTATTGAGTTAAAATACTCAATAAGTTTAATTCCTGCAAATTGCGATGAAATGCTATCTCCATTATCTATAGCCTTCTTCATGTACTCTATAAATTTCTCTTCGAATCCTATTTTTTTAAACAAATAAGCAACATATACATAAGAACTTGAATCTATGTTAAAATGCTTATCAAAATTTTTTTTTGAATAATCAAAATTCCACAACCAATTTAAATTATTTAAATCAAACTCTCTTGAATGCATATTAATAAAATCGCTACCCAAAATTTCTTTTTTCACAAAGCAAGAAAATAAAGTAAAAAACAATAAGACAAAAAGAAAATTTTGCAATATAAAAGAACTTCTATTAAGCATATTGATCTTTAGCATATCTCTCAATTCCCTTTTTACCACATTCAAAATAATATGAAACAAAATCTCTGGGCTTTAAAACTTTTGAAAAAACTAAAAATAAAGAAAAAAATATTAAAAGAAAAAGAGAAATAAGACTCAAATACAACATAGGAGAATGTACTATTCCTTCACCTGAATTTAATTTAAAATTATTTTTCCCTACATCATTCTCAAAATCTTCTCTAAGATCTAATTCAACATCCTCATCTGAAGTATCTATTAAATTTTTGTCAATATCTGCAATAATGTCTTCGACACTTAAATCGTGCAAATCTTCTTCAGAAGAATCTTCTTCTGATTTTTGAAACTCAAAATTATTAAGATTCAAAGATTCATCATCAATATACTCAAGTTTTTTAGTTTCTAAATTAAACTCTTTAGAGTCAATATAACTACTATCAATATCATTAAAACCTTCAAAATATGAATCATCTGCTTCAACTTTTCGATCTTCTTCGGACTCTAGATCCAAAGAACTAACAGTAGGCATGCTTAAACTAGAAACATCTTTTTTGACAAAATCATCTTTTTCTTCAAAATTTAAATCAAATTCAGAATCCAAATTCTCAACAGGTAAAGCATTCCCAATGTCGCTTTTAAAATCATTCACAAGGTTTTCACTACCAGATCCTTTAAAAGTTTGATTAAACTCTAAAAGACTTAAATCAAACTTTGATTTATCTTGAATCCCATCAGATTCACTATAAACATAAAGTATTTCTTCCATAACTTTAAAATAAACATTGACACTTAAACTTTCCTTTTTTAAATTATCTAAGAAAAAAGAACCAACCAAAAAAGGATCTAAAAAATCTTCATGCCCACTAACATAAAAATCCAATTTAATACTAGTATCACCCGCAGTCTTACCCAATATTACTCTTTTAACAGAATTGTCGTCCAAACTTAAAACCGAATAATACTCATTATTAGATAATTTTATCGCTAAAAACCCTTTCAAAAATTACAACCTCTTTGCTTTATTTTATTGAAAACAAACTTATGTACTAATTATAGTTATCATTATTATAATAACTATAATATAATATAAATAATGTGATGTTCAACTTACAAGTTACTTTTATTTTAAGTAAATAACTTTTATTAAAAGTATCTATGATTATACTAATTCATGGGATATTTTAAATTTAGGAGCAATACTAGTGTTACCGCTATTTATAGTAATCTCTTCATTTATAGTGTTTATTTTAGTATTTTTATTTTTCAAAATAGCATTAAAGCTAACAATAGGCAAAAATAGAGGAAAAATCAAAAAAGATGACGAGAGAACACGAAAATTAATCGAAAGAGCAATTTCTCTCTTAAAAACAAATCCAAACGAAATAGGTGCCCTTGAAATTTTAAATAATTACTACTATAAAAATAAAGACTATGAAAATGGCATAAAATATGCAAAAAAATTATGCCAATTAATAGAAGATAATCCAATAAGCCAAGAAATAGATACATTTAAAGCTTTCTTAAGCTATGGATTTTACAATCTTAAAAGAAATTTTAACAGGGAAGCTTTAGAATTTTTAAAAAAAGCTTACCTGATAAAAAAAGCAGACGAGGATGCAAATTATTACCTTGGCATAGCATTCTTAAAAAACGAAATGTACAAAGAAGCACTATATTATCTTACAAAAGTCTACAAGTTTAATAAAAACAATAAAGACATCCTAAAACACATAGGAATAACTTTATTTAATCTAGAAAGCTATAGAAAAGCTGCTGGAATATTTAATAATATAAAAAAACACATACAAGGCGACATTGATGCTCTTTTAGCATATGCCAAATCTTTGTCAAAAATGAATCAAGATCATCTGGCACTAGAAATTGCTAACAAAATAAAACAAAAAGACGGAATGATTTATGAGGCTTTACTAATTACATCCGAAATTCATTCAAAAAACAAAGAATTAGAAAAATTAGAACAAAATATTAAAGAAATAATAAAAGTAAAACCTGATTTGCCAAAAAAAATCTTCCTAGAACTCTTTTATAATCTTGGAGAACTTCAAATCTCTGTCGAAAACTACCAAAAAGCTACAGAAGCTTTTACTAAAGTTGAGGATATTGATCCAAACTACAAAAAAATTAAAGAAAAATTAGAATTTAGTAAAAGATTAAACGAGAACATAGCATTAAGAATATATTTGCGTAGTTCAAAAGAAAATTTTGAAAAAATAGCTAATGAAATTATTTTAAAGCTTTATTTAAACAAATTTCAAGTAAGAGATTTTAAAATAAATGAAATAACATCGCAATTTATTGATATGAACTTCCACCTGGCAAACAATCAGTGGGAAGAAAATTTAATAGTACGCTTTGTGAGAACTGAACAAGATACTTTTGGTGAATTATTCTTAAAAGATTTTATTTCAAAAATCAAAGAAAATAAGATAAAAGGGCTTTGCATTGCTCCATCAAAATTCTCTTTAAAGGCCAAACAAATGATTGAAGGAAGGCTTATTGATCTGGTAGAAGGCAAAAAACTAACTCAAATACTTAAAAAAATTAACATATCCAAATACACATAAAAACGCTACCTTAAATACTTCATGGGATTTTCGGTTTTGCCATTCTTAAAAATGGTAAAATGTAGGTGATTTCCTGTGCTATAGCCAGTACTTCCCATATAGCCTATTACCTCCCCCCTTACAACCCTTTTCCCAACTTTAACAGCAAAAGAATTCAAATGCGCATAAAGAGTTTGAAATCCATTACTGTGAGAAATAACAATATATTTCCCATACCCCCCCGCATTAAATCCCACAGTTACAACAATACCCTCTCTTGAAGCTTTAATAGGGGTATTGGCTAAATTTGCAATATCTATCCCATTATGAAAGCTAATAACTCTTGTAAACGGGTCTGGTCGATAACCATATCCTGAAGTAATAACCCCTTGTACAGGATAAATAAAAGTCTCTCCCAACACCTCTTTTAACAAATCTTTGGGCAATCTTCCTCCAGGAATAAACAATTTTTGCCCTAAAAATAAAACTTCATTATCAAGATTATTAGAATCTAAAATATCTACCTTTGGAACATTATAAGCACTAGCTATAGACGATAGAGAGTCATTTTTTTTAACAATATAAACAATTCCTTTCATATTAGGAACTTTAATAACTGAATTTGGTTTAATATTTCTTACATCTTTAATTTCATTAAAAGAAATCAAAGTTTCACTGGTTATCTGATACCTAGCTGCAACATGAGAGAGTGTTTCTCCAGGCTTAATTTTATGGTCAAGAACTTTTAATACAAAATTTTTTTTTAATCCAGGAACATTTTCTGAAATATTAGATTCAAGCAAATAACTACTAATTTGTGCTATATCTTGATCACTATAATATAAAAATGTATCAATAAAATAATCTTTTGGCAAAGTAAGTCTATTTAAAAAAATATATGAACCGTAGTAAGAAAAAATGTTAATATAAAATGTTAATATAAAAATAAATACTACTGCATTAAGCTTAAAAATAAGCTTGTAATTGAATTTAGCACTAAAAATGCCAAAAACTTTTTCTCTTAAGCTATTATAATAATATTTATATTCATAATGATTAACATTTTGTATTTTAAACTTACTGAAAAATAAAAAAAACTTTTTTAAAAAAATCAAATCTTTTTTAAAAAAGTTTTTAAATTTGAAAACTTTTTTTCTTTTTTTACCAATATTTCTCATATTGGCAAAATCTTTCAATTCAAAATTGACATTCTTTTTGCTATTGAATAAAAAATGTTTTTTACGCTTTTCTACCCTTTGCTTTTTTTTTGGTATAATCATAACATGCTATTTCATTATACAATAGAAAATTGCATTTTAATGAAAGCACCGTTTAAAAGTTATGAGAATATTTAAAGCCCACAAATATGAACTCGCGTCAATTTTAACCGCTTCTATATTGCTAATAACCTTAATAAAGTTATTCTTATCATTTTACATAGTAAAAGGCGAATCAATGTTACCAATAATATTGGAAAAATATTGGGTTGTAAGTTACAAATTTGCATATGGATTGAGACTTGAAAATCAACAAAAATATCTTTTTTTATGGAAAAATCCACAAAAAAATGAAATGGTACTTATTAAAGATCCTATAACAAATAAAATTGCCATCAAAAAAATTTTCGCAATTCCGGGAGAGGAATTTAAGCAAATAGAAAAAAACGAAATATACATACATCACTTAAACTTCAAAATAGATGAAAATATTTTAAAAAACAATACTAAAAAAATCCCCGATAACCACTATCTGGTCATAGGAGAAAATAAACAGACCTCATTAGACTCAAGAGATTATGGTTTTATAAAAATTGATAACATATTGGGAAAAATAATTTATTACTTTTAAAAACCAAATCTATCTTATTCTTCTTAATATTTAATCTACAACACTTGTAAAAGTATTTGAAAGACTGTCTTTTGCTACATTATCAGATGAACTTGTAATTTTTATTTCAATAAAGTTGGAAGAATTTGTCTCCAAATCTTTTGCATTAACACTTAAAATACCGCTTTCATTTAAAGTAAAAAGCACCTCTATTTTAGGAATTCCTTTTAAAGCTTTTTGAATATTGCCAAAAGAAAACCTACCTATAGAATAATTCAAAGAAGCTTTTTTATATTCACCTTGAAGTATATGGATCTCAATTTCATCTTGATAATCATTGGTAGTAGTAAATAATTTGCTCTTAGAAATTGGTAAAGCAGTATTTCTCTCTATTAAAGTAAAGAATTCATTATCCCTTATCTCAAGTCCAAGAGAATAAGGGGTCACATCTTTAAATTTAATAACAGAATCGTTTCTAGAAAGACTAAAAGCGTGAATGCTTGCTCCAATAGCTACAACTTCATCTTGATTTAAAGCATCTAAAATTGCAACAGAAGGAAAAGATTCCTTTAAAACTCTTTCAATCAAAGGAATCCTTGTTGAGCCACCAGAGAGTATAATTTTTGAAACACTATTAATATCAACCCCAGAATCAACAATACATTCCATAGATAACTGAATAGTTTTGTCAACATATTCACTTATCATTGAATTAAATTCATTCCTTTTAAGTTTATAATTCAAATGCTTACCATCAAGAAAAAGCAAAGTAATGTCAACTTCTTCCATAATAGATAAATTTTTTTTGCCCTCTTCAATTCGTTCTCTTAACTGCTCAAGAAGAAAAATATCTTCCAAATTAAAATCAGGATATTCATTTTTAAAACTATCTAAAACATGCTTTTCTATGATTTTATTAAAATCATTTCCTCCAAGACGGCTTTGTCCTTTAACTGAAAGAACAGTATAAGTATCGCTTTGCTTTTCCATAAGAGTCACATCAAAAGTTCCACCCCCAAGATCATAAATAAGAAAAATTCCATCAATCTGTCTTTCAAAGGCATACGCAATAGCAGCTGCTGTTGGCTCATTAAGTATTGCCTTACAATTCAAACCAGCAAGATTTGCAGCCTCAACAACACCTCTTCTTTGAACCTCGGAAAAATATGCAGGAACCGTTATTACAGCATTTTCAATTTCTTCATCTAAAAATTTTTCAGCATTCCTTTTGACGCTAGATAGCAAATGGGCTGAAATGTATTCTGCTCTATAAAATTCACCACCTACTTTATAAAAAGCATTAGAACCTATATTAGTTTTAAAATCATAGAATGTTTTTTGAGGATTAACTAATATTTGATTCTTAGCAGCACTTCCAACAAGAACATCCTTATCTAAAAAAGAGACAATAGAAGGGGTCATTCGCTCACCCCTTTCATTTAATATTATCTTAGAACTAACATCAAAATACGACGCTACAGTATTTGTAGTTCCAAGATCAATACCTATCCATTTTTTCATGAATACCTCCCCTATGTATTGAAACAATTAACTCAACCTCACCTAAATCTAACTTAAACTTTTTAGCAATAGCTTCAAAAGATACACCCTGCTCATGGAGTAAAATAACCTGATTGCGGACATTATAACTTTCTTTTATTATATTTTTTTCAATAGTAGGTATGGAATAATCCAAATTGCTTTTATAAATTCCATCACTCTTAGACCCAAAATTAGAAGAACTATTTACAGGCATAGAACTATTGTTAAACCCTAACAACCTCTGATCAAGAATTTCGATTCTCTCATCAACCTCTTTAATAATTCTATTTAAACTTTCAATTTTTATTTCAATAATATTTATATTTCTATCAGTAGCTTGATTAATCTCAATAATTGTTTTATCTACCTCGCTTTTGAACTTTCTGAGTATGCTATTAGATTTTATTTTCAAATTAATATAAACATGAAAATATATAAAAATAAATATAATTAAAATAAGATAAAAAACAATAAACATATAAAGCCTTAAGACATCTTATCTCTTAACATTAACATTTTTACCGACTTTAGGATCTTCAAATTTATCAGAATATAAGCCAAGCATTACCTTATCTTCATTCTTATTTTTTTTAACTGGAAACGAAAGCAAAAAATCATCCTCAACTTTACTAGCTGAACATACATTGGTAACTTCAGAATCAGTATGATAATCTCTTAAAAATCTAAATCTAGCATTTTTATTAATTTTTGATCTCTTGCGCTTTTCATCTTCACTTAAAAATTGCCAAGTCTTTAAATAACCGTCAACAGACATTTTAAAAACTTCAAATGTATTCATATAAAAATCCTTATTAAATATTATTCACCTAGATTTGAAAGGAATATAGGTCATAACTTTAATATAATTGTCATCCTCTACAAAAGTGACATTACTGTAATCTTTTGAAAGCTCATAAAAAGCATTCTTAATGTATAGCTTAACGCCTGAGTAAGCTATATTTTCAACAGAAACTTTGCCCTCTATCTTAGTATTCTCAAGCTCATTCTGCAAATCAATTTGCTTAGCTTCTATCATTTTTATTTCCGTACGAAGAATTTTGCTCTCATTAACAAATTCATTGTAACTGTCAATCTTTAAAGATTTTTCTGACTTATCTGTAATAAACAAAATATTTTTTTTTAAAGCAACAATATCTTTAGTTAAAACTTCTAACCGCTTTTCAATTTTTTCAAGATGATTAGTAAACCTAGTTAGCAAATCTTTAATTTCAGGATCATAGCCAACATCAATACAAGTTTCACAACTCCTATCAGAGCCAATAGAATAAGCTCTAACCTCTTCCTTAGCACAAACATTAGAACCGACTATTTTCGATTTCTTCCCGATACAAAGAACTCTCTTTTTAGAAGAAACTGAAGAATTCACAATACCTCTTAAAACTTCAACTTCCCCACCACAATTTAAAGTTACATTTTCTAAAAACTTAGACTTAATATTACCCTGTGCATAAATCTTAGAATCACCCTTGCCATTAACACCACTATGGAAAATAATAGAGCCATCCGTTTTCAAATTGCACCGACCCACTAATCCTTTTACTTCTATTCCACTTTTAGCCATAATATTATATCCATCTAAAACACTGCCTTGGACAATAACCATTCCATTATTCACTATATCTCCAGTAGCAGGCCCAACATCACCTTTGACTAAATAAATATTATGAACAGATATTATACCATCTGAAACAGACATATATCCATTACACTTTGCTCTAATTTTATAATCATCTCTAAAAGTATTTTCGCCAATAATAAAATTAATATCCTGTCCACTCTCTGCTCTTAAAACTTTGCCAAAAACAGTATAACCATCTACTCCTTTCCCAAAAGGAACAATTCTGGCCAACTCTTCACCTTCAACAACATTCCTAAATCCTATACTTGAAACCTCATACTCACAAAGCCTGCTATTTTCATCAACAATAAAATCAATATAAGAATCCTTACCCTTTACTGGCTCTAATCCTCTTGCAAGCTCAACAGGTTCCCCATAAACAGGGTAATCAACAAATTTTGCTACTCTATCCTTAAGTATTGCAGTATCTACTACCCCATATTTTCTAAGAATATTAAAAATATCTTGTGCAAAAATTTCTGCCCCATTAATTCCAGGTGTAGTAAATTCAATAGTAACTGACATTGAATTTTCTGATATTTGAACCATCATTGTAACATTCTCAGAAGGATCAGATTCAAAATCAGCAATTTTTTCATAATAACCACTAGCATTCTCAACTATATCTTTTACAGTATCCTTGTCAAACTTTTCAATATTACTGTGCAATTCCAATTTGGAAAGAACATCTTGATACCTAATAGGAATTCCTTGACCTTTTGATGAGACAACCTTTAAAAATATACCTTTAGAAGATTTTCTGATAAAAAATTCACCGTCCGATGAAATCGTTTTTTCTTCTCCTGAATCATTTCTTGAATCAAGAGATACATTTGGTTTGCTAGAAGAATTTCTATAGGCAACTATCTTCCATTTTTTCCTTCCATATCCTAAGATACCATTACTACCTTTTAACAAAACTTCATAGTCCAATTCTTTATAAGGCACCGAAAGTTCTAAAGAAGCATCATTTAGAGCTTCTTCAAGAGTATCTGCTTCTATTTCCATCAAATCAACATGACTTTCTCTTTCCAAATAAGCTCGCATTTTATCACAAAGTTCAAAAAAATTTATATCCCTGCCTCCCATATTCATTCCTTCTTGCTCATTAAAGTTTTAATAGCATCCGCAACAACTTTTGGATCATTATCTTCAATAAATGCCATTTTTTTATTTTTGACATTTCCATTATTCATGTCTTCAGTCTCAAATTTATACTTTTTGACCTCTTCTATAAAATCAACACTACTATTGTTATTTTGAAGGCCTTCATAATTAGAATTTTGACTCTCATTAAAATCATTATTATAAGCCTTATTATCATCTTGAAACTTGTTTTCTATATCACCAGGCAATTCTGTAGAAAAAAGATTAGATAAATATTTCTTATAGATAAACTCAATTAAAAGTCCAATAACGAAAAAAAATGCAAACTGCAAAACTGATCTCACCAAGACTGTAAAAAATGACAAACCACAAAACAAACCTAAAACTGCAGAAATAAGCAATGCCGACACACTAGCTAATAAAATATATTTTAATTCTTTACTTACAAACATAATGCCCTATTCCACACCAAAAAATCTTAATATAAAACCTATAACACCCCTTCTCTTCCTACTATCTAGAGAAACCTCTTCAAGAGTAGCAATAATAGAATCAAGACAATAACTAGCTTTGCTATTTGGATTTACCAAAACAAAAGGCTTTTGTTTGAAAACAGAGCTTCTAATGTTTTGATCCTCATAAATATATCCCAAATAATCAATATTTAAATTTAAAAATTGTCCTGAAATATCTATAACTTTTTTGGCAACCCCCTTAGCCTCACTAACATTAGCTACTCTGTTGACAATAAGTCTTAAATTTTTTAAATTTTCCATCTTATAAGACAAAACCTTTATTATCCCATAAGCATCGGTAATCGAAGTAGGCTCTGGAGTCGTAACAATAACAACATCATCACTGGAAAGCAAAAATGAGATAACTTGCCTTGAAATCCCAGCACTAGTATCTATTACAACTATATCATATTCATATATTTTTAATAGTTCTTTTATAAATTTATTAACATCAATATCAGAAAGATCTAAAAGCTCCATTGTACCAGAAGCACCGGCTAAAAGATCAATATTGTACTCTGTTTTTGTTATCACCTCTCTAATATCACGACTTTGAGCAATCATGTGATATATACTATACTTAGGAATAACTCCAAGTAAAATATTAACATTAGCCATTCCAATATCAGCATCAAGTATTAGCACCTTCTTGCCAAGCTCAGCGTATTTAAGAGCAAGTCCAATTGCAATATTGCTTTTGCCAACACCACCTTTACCACTACTAACAGCAATAAATCTTGTTTTACTGTTTTGAACTTTCTCATCAACTGAAAAATTAAATTTACCATTTAATCTCATCATATCTCGCAAACTTTGAGCTTGATCTTCCATTATAACTTTCCTTAATAATAAGATTTACTTTTTATCTTCTTAATAAACTCTGCATCATCGCTTATTCTATAGCCATTTATTCTTCTAATAAAAGTAAGTGGTTCTGCAACACTGATATTATGAGGAACAATTTGTCCATCTGTAACATAAGAAACTACTTTTTTCATTTCATGAATCAAACTTATTAAATTACCAACACAAGTGGTTTCATCCACTTTGGTAAAAATCACAGTTTTATAATTAAAAGGAGAAAATTGGTGAAATATTTCTTTCACATCTGATGTCTTTGTAGTAGAACTCACAGCCAAATGAAATTCGGCATCTCTTCCACAAGCATTAAGAAGCTCCTTCATCTCAGCAAGTTTCATAAAATCTTTAGGACTTTTCCCAATTGTATCAACAAGTATAAGATCAAAATCCTTTGAATCAGTAATTTCATCTTTTAAATCCTTAAAAGACTCAATTGCTCTGACTGGAATGCCCATAATGTCACCATAGGTTTGAATTTGCTTTTTAGCACCAATACGATAATTATCAATAGTAATAATCTTAATATTCAAACTCTTAGATTCTCCATTAATACCATAAATTGCTGCAAGTTTTGCAATTGTGGTAGTTTTTCCGACACCTGTTGGACCAACTAAAATAAAAACCCTTTTCTTAAGATCATCGATAATAGATCCTGAGCATTTAATTGTCTTTGCAATATACAAAACAACATCTTCTCTAACTCTCTCATAATCATCAAGATCCGACAAACTAAATTCTCTCTTAATAAACTCATTAATGTCTTTAATATAACTTTCGGAAAAATCATTTTCTCTTAAAATATCTTCAATTTTTGTAATTGTTGGATGATTAATATTTTCTTTTTTATGAGCAAGCTCTGTCTTAAGAGACTTTACTTCCTTAAGTACATCTTCAATTGAAGAATTTTCTTCTCTTTTAATGCTTTGAAGAATCTTTCGCTTTTCATCTTCAACATTAATCTGCTGATTACCAATGTCATATCTAACATAACCTGAAACTTCAACCCAATCTTTGCTAAACAAACCTAAAATTCCTCCATGAGGAACTGTTTTATAAGTCATGACCCTAGCATTCTTGCCATATTTTTTCTTAATTATTTCTATAACTTCATTATAGGTTGGACCTTTTTCTGTAAAATATTGAACCATAATACTATTCTTCAACCTCTACTGTTTTAAGAACATTAACTTTAATATTTTGGGGAACCTCTAAAACAGACATAACAACAAGCTCTGGAATTTCCCTACTTGTTATCACTTTTATTATAGGCCTTGCCGACTCACTTGACAGAATAACTGGATAAAACCCATCTGTTTGAACCTCATTTACAATTTTAAAAAGCTCATAAATAAATTTGGTTCTCAAATTAGGATCAATCGAACTTATAAGATCATGATTAGATTCGACACGAGAATCAATTATTATTTGCTCAAAACCGGGATTTAAAGTTATCACATTAAGCTCAGAATTTAAATCCAAATATCCACTAGTTATCTGTCTTCCAACTGATTGTCTACATTTTTCAATCAAGAAAAATATATCCTTAGTAATACTTGTGAAATCTGCAATTGTTTCAAAAATTGTAACCAAATTGCGAATTGAAACCTGCTCTTTTAAAAGACCTTGTAAAACTCTTTGAATCTCACCAACTGAAAAATCTTTAAGAACCTCTTCAACAATAGCTCCATAATCTTTCTTAAAAACATCAAGAGTATTTTGAACATCTTGACGAGTCAAAATCTCATAAGAATGTCTTTTAATAAGTTCTGTCATATGAGTAGCAATAATAGATGGGGGATCAACAACAGTATATCCCAATTTTTCAGCAGTTTCTCGCCCATCATCATTTACCCAAAGAGAGGGAAGTCCAAATGAAGGATCTTTAACAAGATCTCCATCTATTCCAGAATCAATTCCAATATTTATTACTAAAAACTTACCAAGCTTAATCTCACCTCGCCCAACTTCAACTCCTCTTAGTTTAAAAGAATACGCATTAGGCTGAAGTCTCATATTGTCAACTATTCTAATCTTAGGAACAACTATTCCAAATTCAAATGCAATCTCACGCCTTATCTTAACAATACGATCAAGAAGTTCAGAGGTTTTTGTATCATCAACTATTGGAACAAGATTGTATCCAATCTCAAGAGCTAGTGGATCAAGAGGAACAACCGGTGCAACATCTTTATCCGCATAACTTGAAGCTTGCTCTTCTTCTAGCTTATTCTTTTCATCCATTTCTTCTTTACGTCTTATTCCCGAAAGAGAATAAGCTAAAAATGCAATCATCAAACTTAATAAAATAAGAATTAAGGTTGGAAATCCAGGAAGAAAAGCTAAAAAAAACAAAAACCCAGAAACAATCCAATAAACTCCCAAATGATTTGTAAACTGATCAAAAATCTCACCACCAAAACTATTTTTTGAAATCGATCTAGTAACGATCAATCCTGTTGCCGTTGAAATCAAAAGAGACGGCAACTGAGAAACAAGTCCATCACCAACCGTCAATGACACATAATTATTAAGAGCTTGGCTAAAATTAAGACCTTGCAGAGTTATTCCTACCAATAAACCACCAATAATATTAATAAGGGTTATCAAAAATCCAACTTTAACGTTACCCGATACAAATTTAGAAGCTCCATCCATTGCACCATAAAAATTAACTTCAGATTGTAAATCATTTTTCTGCCTTGTAGCCTCTTCTTCTGTCAAATTTCCAGAACTGTAAGCAGAATCAATTGCCATTTGCTTACCAGGAAGCGCATCAAGAGCAAAACGAGCTGCAACTTCGGCTACCCTTGTTGCTCCTTTAGTAATTACAATAAATTGAACAGCAATAATTATAATAAATATTATAAATCCAACAACAAGTCCTTGAATTCCAGAACTACCCACAACAAATGTACCAAAAGCCCTTATCATTTGCCCATCAAAATTTATACCTTTAGTTAAAATTAATCTAGTAGAAGAAATATTAAGAACAAGTCCAAAAATAGTCATCACAAGTAATAAAGTAGGAAAAACAGAAAAATCTAGCGACCTCTTAGAATAAAGAACTATTAAAATAATTAAAAGGCTTATTACCAAATTAACTGTAATCAAAGCATCCAAAATAAAGGCAGGAAGGGGTAAAATAAACCCAGCAACAATAAATATTAAACCAACCGAAATTATTAAATCAGACTTATTACTAAGCCCTAAATATCCTAATATAGAATTTTTTCTAGCATCCAACAATAGAACCTCTAATTAAACTTTTTAGTAATAGAATATACTCTCACAAGAATTTTTGAAACAACCTCCCAATATTCTCTTGGAATCTCTTCGTTAACCTTAACATTAGCATAAAGCGCTCTTGCAAGCAGTTTATTTTCCATTAAAGGGATATTATTTTCTCTTGCAATTTTTTTAATTGTGAGGGCTATTTCATCCTGACCTTTTGCAAGCACCCTTGGAGCCAGCATTGTGCTACTATCCCACTTAATAGCAACTGCAAAATGTTCTGGATTTGTAATTACTACATCCGCTTGAGGAACAGCTACCCTTAAATTAGTGCTTAAAATATCCCTCATTCGCTCTTTTATTCTAGATCGAAGTAAAGGATCTCCTTCCATTTCTTTTCTCTCTTGCTTTACCTCTTCTTTTGTCATTTTCAAATTCTCAATGTACTGAGATCTTTGAAACAAATAATCAAACACCCCAACAATTGCCAAAAACATTACTGAGAAAAAACATATTTTATAGGCAAGTAACAATACAATAGAAATCCCAGACTGAAGTGTATACTCCGAAAGCTTAGAAATTTTGCCTATATTGTTTTCTATAATAAAATAATATATCAAGCATATTATAGCAACTTTTAACAAACTTTTAAATAAATTGAAAAAAGCCCCTGCTGAGAAAAAAGAATTTTTTGCCCACCTGGAAAAATTTAAATTAATTTTATCCCACTTTGGCTCTAAGGATTTAAAAGTAATAAAAAAGCCTACTTGAATAATATTGACAAAAAAATTAACAGCTAGAGATGCAAAGAAAAACCAAATGACATACCCTATTATAGATCTAATATACGCAAATCCCATTGAATAAACACTAATCCTCATAACTTCAGGAAGCTTGCTAGCCTGTTCTTTAAAAACAGCTGCTAAATCTAAAGCAAAATAAGAAAGCATAAAAAAAAACAATGCAAATAATAAAAAAAGGCTAACAGCAGTATTAATTTCAGCAGACTTTAATACACGCCCTTCTTCTCTTGCTTTTTGCTTTTTCTGGTCAGTAGGTAATTCGGTTCTCCCCTCATCATCTGCAGAAAAAAAATCAAGAGGAATGTACCAACTTTTAATCAAAAATTTATCTTTAGTCATTATTTTGAAACTCTAGAAAACAATTTTAAAAAACTAGTAAGAGAATCTAAAGAAAGTTCAATTACTCTTTTTGAAGATATTGCTAAGCTTGGAAATCCAATATATAAAATTAACAATCCTAAAAATAGCGAAGCTGAAAAACTAATCATTAATAAATTAATCTGAGGCGATGATTTTGAAAGTATTCCTAATACTAAATAAAAAAGTAAAAGTAAAGTCAATATTGGAAACGAAATCAATAAAGCTTTTTCAAAAAGAAATCCAAAAGACATAAGCAAAAGCTTTACAAATTCTGAATTTCTCATATTTACCAAATGTTCAACCCTAATATTTAAAACAGAATCATGTACACCAATCACAAAAAACCGAAGCAAAAAATCGCTTGATAAAAACAAAAGCAAAAACAAATAAGCAAAAATTTGAGAAATAATCATGCTATCTTCTTCTGAAAAAACATCAAAAATATTTGCATAAGCAAGTCCAATTTGATTGGAAAAGAAAAACCCAACTAAATGAAAAACATTGAAAATTATATTAACAAAAAATGCTTGAATAAGCCCTAATACAGCTTCTCCTAATAAAATTAACATAAAAGAAAGCATATTATCTAAAGGATAAACAATTCTAATCTTTTCAACAATAATTATAGATAGAATTAAAGAAAAGAAAAAATTCAAATATCCAATTTTTATTGTTGAAAAAAACGGAGAAAATTTTAAAAACATAAAAATTCTAACCATCACGGGTAAAATTGTAAAAGATTTTAAAACTAAAAAACTAAAATTCAAAATTTCATCCACACAATGCAATTTTAAAAAATAAATTAAACATTTTGTAATTGATTAAAAACCACATAGGTAAACTGCATAAGCTTATTCAAAATCCAAGGACCAAAAATCACAATACTTAAAAGTATAACAATAATCTTAGGAATAAAACTTAAAGTTTGATCTTGAATTGAAGTAATAGCTTGAAAAATTGAAATTAAAAGACCAACTATAAGGGCTATAATCAACATTGGCGCCGATAGGATAATAATATTTTCAATAGAAATTCTAATTAAATAAAGAATATGCCCTGCGGTCATATATAGCCTCACATAAAACTTTTAATAAGACCACTAGTAATTAAAGTCCAGCCATCTACCATTACAAAAAGAATAAGCTTAAAAGGCAAAGATATCATTACGGGGGGTAACATTATCATACCCATAGCCATTAAAACAGAAGCAACAATAATGTCTAAAACTATAAAAGGCAAAAATATTAAAATTCCCATCTTGAAAGCCACTTTAAGCTCATGCAAAATAAAAGCTGCAATTAAAACATGTGTTGGCACTTCACTAAAATTCTTTGGTCGATCATAACTACTAATACTCATAAATAATCTAATCTCTTCATGACGTCCACCAGACATTTGCTTATACATAAAAATTCTAAGAGGAGCAATTCCCTTGTTATAAAATTCATCAAAATTTATTTTTGACTCCTTAAGGGGTAAATAAGCTTGTTTATATATAACATTAAAAGTTGGCCACATAGTAAAAATGGTTAAAAATAAAGCCAATCCCATTACTATCTGAGTAGGAGGAGATTGCTGAAGAGATAAAGCTCGCCTAATAAAATCCAAAACTATAGATATTCTCAAAAATGAAGTCATTAAAACTAAAAACGCTGGAGAAAGAGTAATAATGGTTAATAAAATCAAAAGTTGCAAAGAAAAAGCTATTTCTGAACCAGTAATATTTTCAAAATTTAAAAACGGGAAATTAAGACCATTAGTAGATTGAAAAGATTTTGTTTGAGCAAAAGATAAACTTGTTATACTAAAAAATAAAAAAAATTTAAAACACTTTCTCAAAATAAACCCTCTAAAATTTTTTTAATCTATCTTGTTTGTCTTTAAGTGAAATCTCAATTTCCTTCTCAAATTTAATATAATCATTTCCAGGAAAAGGAATCTCTTCTTTTTTAAACAACATTTTTTTAAAAATCGATTTAAAAGAATCTTTTTTAACAGAATTATTAATTTTGCTAAGCCTAAGATTCAAATCTTCTAACTCTTCTTCAGATTTAATCTCCTTAAGCAAAATAGAAGAATTGTTAGAAACTAAAAGTATATAAACACTGTCTAATATGTTTATAATTCTTATTGAGCTTTTAATATCTATTTCGTAAAAAACAAGCTCCTTAATAAGATTAGAATTTTGTTCATATTTACTTTTTTTTGAATGAAAAATCAACTTCTTAAGCAAGAAAAAAATAAAAAGAGCAATAAATAAAAATAATACTATTTTTACCAAATCCGAAATATTAAAAAGAGAAACTGACTGAACACTGCCATTGTCAGCAAGATCTGTCTTGACTTCTTCAAAAATTGGCAAGTTAGATTCAACTTCAAGATCAATAGACGCTGAATTTACTTGCTCTTGTGAATTAGCATATGTAAAAAAATTAGAAAACGCTAAAAAAACTAAAAATAAAAATATATTATTCATTTTTAGTTTTAATTATCTCAGTAATTCTAACCCCAAAATTTTCATCAATTACAACTACTTCCCCTCTGGCAACTATTTTACCGTTTACTAAAATATCTACAGGCTCACCAGCAAGTTTATCAAGAGTAATAATCGTACCTTCAGACATACCAAGTATATCCTTTATTTTTCGCTCTGTCCTTCCAAGCTCTACAGTAAGCTGCATAGAAACATCCATTAAAAGTCCAAAATTACTAGGATCAACCCCTTCTGGCAAAGTATCAATTAAATCAGGAAGCTTAACTCCTTTTATTTCAGGCTTTTCTCCATTGTCGCCTTTTTCATCTACACTCATAATTTACCTCTTAACAATTTAAGTTATAATGTAACAAATAACATAACTATCACTCAACCTCTTCTGTAAGTTCTTTTAACAAATCAAAACCTTTTATATCTCCAATTTTTTCTGTAATTTGTACTGAAACTTTGTTACCCATTAAACCCATTCTGCATTTAAACTTTTCTTTAGCACCAACTTTTAAAGTTAAATCTTTATTTATTAAAGAAGATTCAAGATTTAAAACATCTCCTTTCTCAAGCGATAAAATTTCTCTTACTTTAAGCTTAACTTCTCCTATTTCTGCTATCAAAGGCATAGCCGTATTTTCCAACTTTTCACGCAAAGCATCAAGATTTTCACTAGTAGTTCCAACCCCAATCAAAGAATGCCAATATCTTGTTGATAATTTTGAAACAATAGGTTCTATAGTAATATAAGGCAAACAAAAATTCATAAGACCTTCTACTTTCCCTATCTTGACCTCAAGAGTTACTAAGATAATCATTTCTGTAGGGGGAACTATTTGTGCAAACTGAGGATTGACTTCAATGTGCCCAAATCTCGGCCTTAAATCAACTACTTGAGACCAAGCCTCTCTCATATTGGCAAGTATACGAATAATAACACTTTCCATAACAGACTGCTCAATTTCTGTCAAATCCCTACTTTTATCTTTAATTGTATCTCCATCTCCCCCAAAAAGCCTATCTACTATAGCAAACGCTATGGTGGGATCAACTTCAAAAATTGCTGATCCCTTGAGAGGATCCATGTTTATTATTGCTAAAGTTGTGGGGTTTGGTATTGACCTAATAAACTCTTCATAAGTTAATTGGTCAACTGAAGCTACGTGAACATGAACCATTTTCCTCAACAGAGCAGAAAGCGAAGTTGTGGTATACCTAGCAAATGCCTCATGAAAACTTGAAACTGTCCTTACCTGTTCTTTTGAAAATTTATCTGGCCTTTTAAAGTCATATACTTTAACTTTTTGCTTTTTGCCTGTAGGACTAGATATAACATTAGAAAGGGATTCGTCTAACGATAAGCTTTCAGATGAATTAATAGACTCTAAAAGACTATCTATATCGTCTTGAGATAAAGCTCCTGGATTGTTTGCCATTTAAAATTCCTTTAAATTTATTACATATCAAAAATGTCAATTTGGGTTAATGCTATTTCTTTTATTTCTCCGTTTCTAAGCACACTATTAATTCTTGCCTTAATTTCTGCTTTTATTTGACTTTCATTTTTTATTTCTTGACCAGTCCTTTGGCTAAAATATTCCCTAATAATATCTTTTAAACGCACTTTTTGCCTTCCAAGCTCATTAAGAATATTAACATTATTCTCGGCATACCCCAAAGCAAGCTTTACAACAAAAGTTTTTGGAGGAACATCCAAAGTATTGCCTCTAATCTCATCTATACTTTCATACCATATAAGCATAGGCGGCTTTCCTAAGTATTCATTCGAAAAAACTGGAAAATCACTAGGAGCTCCACTTTGGCTTACCACCATTTTAGATACAAAATAAGAAACAATTATCATTATCGCAACAGTAAATATCCCTATCGCAAGTATCTGTAAAATTTTTATTATAATATCGGGTAATAAACCACCTTTTCTACTAACATTGGAATCTCCTATATCTAAATTTTCATCGTCCCTATTAGGCATAATAAAATTCCTCCTATTAATTTTTCTTCTTTACAGTTAAAAAGAATAATTATTGAATAATCTCCTTAGGAAAACTTAAAGATGCGTCCGTAGTAATTAATATATCAATTCTCCTATTGTAAGCCCTACCTTCAGGAGTATCATCTGTTGCAATAGGCCTGCTTCCACCAAAACCAGATACTTCAAACTTACTCTCAACGCTCTTAACATTAGATTGATCTAAATAATTTAAAATATGCTCTAGCATATTAACAGATCTTGCAACCGAAAGTTCCCAATTATTTTTCCAAGGCCCATTTATATCAGTATCAATATTGTCTGTATGCCCTTCTATTTTAAAATTATAACCTCTAGAATTCAAAACTCCGATAAAAGACGCTATTTTTTGAATAGAGTCTCTATTGTCTTCAAGCTTAACATCTGCACTAGCAGAATCAAAAAACGCATCTGCTGCAAGAGATATGACAATTCCCCTCTCTTCTTGTCTTACTATAATATTTTTAGATTGAATTTTTTCAATAAATTCAATCATAGATTTATTTTTAGCAGTCTGAGATGCTTGCTTATTTCGTACAGTAGAAGGCAATGACATAAAACTATTACTCAAATAAGACAATTTATTAAAATCTAAAGTTTTACCACCTTTAAAAAATCCCGCACCCGTGAAAGAAGCAGACATTATCCTTATTACATTTTCTTGAAAAATAATATCATTTAATGAAAACATAGTAACAAAAAATACAAGCAGTAAAGTAACCATGTCTCCATAAGTCAACATATAATCTGGAGATCCTTCATCGCATTTTAAAGGTTTTTTAGTCCGCAAAGCCATCATTCACCTCCAATACTACTACTAAGATGACTTCGATCTTTTGGGGTTAAAAATGTTACCAATTTTTGTTCTAAAATTCTAGGATTATCTCCAGACTGGATTGATAAAACACCCTCAATTATCATTGTCTTTACCGCAGCTTCTTCAGAATCAATTTTCTCTAGCTTCAGTTGAACTGGAGTAAACATTAAATTTGCCATTATAGTCCCATAAAGGGTTGTGATAAGAGCAACAGCCATAGAAGAACCAAGTGCAGATTTGTCCTCTAAATTACCAAGAAGAGCTACAAGCCCAATAAGAGTACCCGTCATTCCAAAAGCTGGGGCAAGCTTTGCCCAAGTCTTAAAAAGATCTGAACCGACTTTATGCCTTTCTTGCATCTGATCAAGCTCTAAATAAAGCATAGTCCTAATTACTTCAGGATCTGCTCCATCAACAACAAGCCTCATTCCTGACTTAAAAAATGGATCATTAATTTGCTCAAGCTCATCATCAAGGGATAAAAGGCCTTCCTTTCTAGCCTTTTCTGAAAGCTCTACCAATATTTTTATAATAGAAATCTTAGCATGATAATTCCTTCTAAAGAAAAATCCCAAATATGTTGGAATTTTTTTTACAGCAATAACTTCTGAAGAAGCCATAAGAGCAGAAAAAGATCCAACAACAGTAATAAAAATAGAACTCAAATCCCAAAAAACACCAAGTCCTGTAGGAGTAAATGCCATAGAAATTAAAATAGCTCCAAATCCAACTCCCCATCCAATTATACTAGCTAAATTCATAATTCAACTCTCCCATTTCCTTCTCCTACAATTTTTTCAAAAGAAGCAACTTCTCTCCGATATAACTTAATCCTATTGACCACCTCTTCAACTTTTTCCTTTACAATTAACTTCTTCCCATTCATAAGAAGAATTGTAGTATCAGGATTGGCTTCAATACTTTCAATATGATAAGGATTTAAATAATATCCATAACCATTAAGCTTAGTTACAAAAATCATATATTAAAAAACAATCTCAAGTTAATTCTTCAATCTTACAAGTTCTTGCAATAATTGATCAGAAGTAGTAATAGTTTTAGCATTTGCCTGAAATCCTCTTTGAGTCACTATCATGTCTGTAAACTGCTCTGCAAGATCAACATTAGCCATTTCTAAAACACCCGATCTAATAGAACCAAGTCCAGCAAGCCCAGTCTCACCTATTCTAACTTGACCTGAATTGCTTGTTTCCACAAAATTAGTATCACCTGATTTTGCAAGACCTCCAGGATTCATAAAAGAAGCAAGAGCAATTTTGCCAAGATCTCGTCTTATACCGTTTGAATAAATCCCAACTATAACACCATTTTGATCAATCTCATAATTTTCCATATATCCCATACCATATCCATCTTGAACAATAGCCTTTGTACTACTAGAATCAGCAAACTGAGTGATTGAATCAGTATAACTTCCAACTGTTCCCAAATTCAAATTTACAGTTTGCTGCTCACCAGCCTCACCTATATTTGAACCTACAACATTAAATGTTACAGGAAATTGAAGAACATCTCCTTTTTGGCTTGGTTGTCCATTCAAAGAAGCTAATGCACCTTCATTATCAAACCCTAGTGTAAAATTTGAATTTTGCTCGCCATTTATCAGTACTGATGCATTCCATAAATTAGGGGTATTTAAATCTTTTACAACCCTAAGCTCAAGAACGCTAACATTCCCAAAACTATCATACAATGACTTATTGACCACCCAAGTTCCACGTGCAATATCTGCTGAGCCTGCACCTTCTTGGACTAAGGGCAATCTCTTGTCAAGATTACAAGCAAAAGTAACATTCCTAGTAGACTTTGCTCCCTCTTTGTCTCCAATAGGAATAAGAAGATCTTCAACATCAGCAGCTGTATTGATAACCTTTTCTCCTTCTAAATCCCTTGCCATCCAGCCTTGAATTCGCATTCCATTTGCAGGATTTACAAGATGTCGATCAGAGTCCACATCAAAAGCGCCAGCTCTTGTATAAAACAAATTTTTACCTTCTTTTAAAATAAAAAATCCATTGCCACTAACTCCAAGATCAGATGCTTTTTGGGTACTTTGAAAAGCTCCTTGAGTATGAATAGTATCAATTGCAGCAACATTCATGCCTAATCCAACCTGTTTAGGATTAGTCCCACCACGATCATCAGTAGGACGAGAAGCTCCAGAAATAGACTGTGATATCATATCTTGAAAATTTACTCTCCCCTTTTTAAACCCAATTGTATTTACATTAGCAATGTTGTTACCAACAACATCCATTCTTGTTTGATGATTCTGAAGCCCAGAAACACCAGAATACAAAGACCTCATCATATAATTACTCCTCCAAGCCTACCGATAATATGTTTTTATATACATAATAATTACCATTAACCATTATTTGGGGTATTGCACCTGTCTTAATACTTGTGACACGGCCTTCAACAATTTCCCCATCACCATGCTTAAATTTAATTACTTTACCTAATAAATCTAAATCTTTTCTTATTCCCAAAGAAGATGAAAGTTTCTCAAACGATTTACTCATATTTGTCATTTGCTCAAGAGTAGAAAATTGCGCCATTTGAGCAATAAATTCTTTATCCTTCATTGGATTTGTAGGATCTTGATACCTAAGTTGAGTAATGAGTAACTTTAAAAAATCATCTCTGCCTAGATTAACCTTATTAGAAACATTGTCGGTCTTAAAATCAAATTCCCTTCTAATCTTGCTATTGATAGCCAAATTAGAAACATTCTCAATATTATTTATTTTACTCATTTAACTCTCCTTTAGACAATTAAATCGACATTTTTATCTAAATCCTGAGAAAATTCAATTTCTTCTTCAATTTGAAAAACTTTATTATACCCAAAATAAAAATTTTGATCCTTAGAATCATCCTTAAAACTTTTAGAAAAAGAATTAAAATTTTCACCAGCAAGAAAAAGATTTAAGCTAGCATTAAAACCACTTTCACCAAGCATTTTATTTAATGAATGCATATTTTGGTCAAAAAGTATTTTAACATTTTGATTATCTACCACTATTTTTCCCAACAAATTATTATTAGAATCAAGGTTTAAGTTAATTCGTATACTGCCAAGCTCTCTAGGCTTTAAAACCAACTTAATTTCTCCTGTATTATTCGATTTTAACACAACTTTAGCTTTATCCACAATATTTTTATTAATCTTAAGATTCCACTCTGGCTTTAAGCTACTCACAAAATCAAAACTATCAACCTCTTTAGAGGTTTTTATATTATAATCAGTAAATTCTTCAACAAAACCTTTTAAAGAATCTTCTGATATTTCTTTAACTTTATACCTACCAACAAAATTTTGACCATCAATTGCTTTTAAACTAAACTTTGAAGAAACAAAATCATTATGATCACTATTGCTGCTCTTTCTAAAATCTTGGACATCAATGTTAATAACATTTTTTTCTTCCTTTTTATCATTCAAACTCATCTGATTATAATCATCAATTAAGACAGCCAAAAAATCGTACCCAAAAAAAGAGCTCAAATCATTGAAAGACAAACAAAGGCTTTCAATTTTTTCAAAAAATTTTTCTTTATTTAGAGAATCAAAATTAAAAGATAAATTTTCTCTAATATTATTAAAACCTTCAAAATCTAAAAAAACATTCATTCTGTTGATCAAGGACTTCAAATCAGAAACAAAAGCCTTATTGTCAAGTTTTTTTAAAAAAAAGGACTTATTTAAAGGAGATTTTTTAAAATCTTTAGAGATAAGTCCATTATCTTTTAAGAAATTTAAAAAATCAAATACCATAAATTTTGCTTTAGCCAATTTTTTAGATTCAAAAGACATAATATTAAAAAAAGAACCCATATTCTCTTTAGATTCCGCTTTAGAAACATTCAAATTTAATCTCTTAATTGTATTTAAAAGATTAAATTTATTGTCATAAGCTTTATTTAAATTTAATAAATTACTCATACAAACGTTACTCCAATGAACTAACAGACATTTTTCTAATCAATACAGCAGCTTTTTTAGAATCCATAAGAGACAACCAATAGGGAACAATTGATGCACGACCTTCTTTTTTTGAAAATTCTTCAATTTTTCGCATATAAGATATTGCAAGCTCAGGATTTAAATCTTCAAGCCGCTTAACAGCATCCTCTGGTGGCATATTCATTAAATATACAGCTGTTTGTAAAATATTTGCTTCCTCGTCATTATATTTATTTATAATATCATCTATTACTTTTTGTTTTAAATCTAAATCTTTCTGCTTTTGCTTAAGCTCAAATTCAAGCTTATTTAAACTGTCTTCTTTTAATTTTAGATCTTCCTTAAGCTTTTCAATCTGCTGACTCTTAATATCAATAGCTTCTCTTTCCTTAACAAGCCTAGCCTCATCAAGAATTATATTAGAATTATGATTAAATCCCAAAGAAGTCTCTCCTAAAAATTTAGTTCTTACAAACTCAGGAAAATACCTTCTAGTATTATACATTCCAAGGAAATCAATAAAGAATAATATAAAGAAAAATAAAATAACAATTAAAGATAACAAGAAAAATGCTCTAAAAAAGAACGACAAAAAATTATTCACTATTTAATCCTCAGATTTTGACAAACTTTATAATTTGCATACTCATCTAGCAATAAGCTTTCTTTTTTTTCTCTATTTTTAATTATAGAGCCATTTAAAATTTTTATTAATATCTCAATCTTTTTTTCTTCCCTATATTTATCTACATAAATATCATAACACTCATTATAATTCTTTTTAAGCTTTTCAAGAATTTTAAAATCTTGTTTTTTTTTATAATTTAAACAGTCTATATAACCCCTTATAGAAAGATTGTCAAAACTATCCAGGCTTTTTAAAATATTAGGGATTCCATCTAAAAACTGATTTATTTTCAAAATTTTCTTATTTATATTCATTAAGTCTCTCTCGCTTAACTTTCTATAATAGGTTCTAATGGCCAATATCCTATTAAGCTTTTGTTTTCTAAAGTTTAAATCATTCAAGATAATATTTCCCTTATTTCATCTTCTAAATTTTCAAAATCAAATGTTTCATTTATTCCTTGAGAAATAAAATTAATAATCTTTGGATACTTAGAAATTGCAAAATCGACATCTTTATTGGATCCTTTAAGATAAATCCCTGTTCTAATAAGATCTTCATAATCTTTATAAACAGATAATAAACTTCTAACTTTCATTATTAACTTTTGTTTTTCTAAATTCATTATTCTATGAATAGATCTTGAAGTCGAACTAAGAACATTTATTGAAGGATAAATCCCTCTATCAAACAAATCTCTGTCTAAAATAATATGACCATCTAAAACAGCCTTAATATTATCAGCTACAGGCTCTGTAAAATCATCCCCTTCAACAAGAACAGTATAAAACCCAGTAACACTTCCTCCCTTACCATTAAACCCCGATCTTTCAAGTAAAATTGGAATTTCAACAAACACAGAAGGCGGGTAACCTTTAGCTACAGGAGGCTCTCCTAAAGAAAGAGACATCTCCCTTTTAGCATTTGCAAATCTAGTAATAGAATCAAAAAGCAACACTACATCTTTACCTTGCTCTCTAAAGTATTCTGCTATCATGGTGGCAACATAAGCTCCCTTATACCTTGATATAGGTGATTCATCAGAAGTTGAGACAACTAAAACGCTTTTTTTTAAACGCTCCTTACCAAGTTCATGCTCAATAAACTCATTAAGCTCCCTACCTCTTTCCCCAATAAAAGCAATAACATTTACATCTGCATTTGAATTTTTTGCAATCATACCAAGCAAAGTAGATTTACCAACACCAGCACCTGAAAAAATACCGACCCTTTGCCCTTTTGCAACTGGCAAAAACCCATCAAGAACTTTAACCCCTGTTAATATTTGCTCTTCAAAAATACTCCTACTAATTGGGTTAATTTTTTTGAAAACCAACTCTTTATATCTATTGTTCAAAAATGACCCTTTATTATCAATAGGTCTACCAAGAGAATCAATAACTCTTCCTAAAAGCTCATCACTAAGATTAATTTCTAATCCTTTATTTAAAGAATAGACTTTATTCCCAACTTCAATCCCACTAAATCCTTCATAAGCCATAAGACTAACATAAGGACCATTAAAGCCTAAAACCTCAGCACACACCCTTCTATTATTTCTTTGATCAATTAAACACAAATCTCCAACAGCACACTGGGGCCCTAAACTTTCAACCAAAAGGCCCTTTATTTTTTGAACCCTGCCAACAAAAGAGACAGTTTCAATATTATCTACTTGTTTTAAATAATTTTCAAAAAAATTGCCCACTAAAATTCCTTTAGATATTCAACTTAATAAAGAAAAGTTTTTAAATTTTTCCTCTATTTTATCAAGTTGAGAAGAAATACGTGCATCAATCTCTCCAAAATTAGTTTCAATTATACAGCCACCTTTACCTATGTTGGGATCTTCTATAATTTCTAAATCTTCTATAACATCAAATCTAAAAATAAAATCACTCTTTTTATGTCTAACAATATCTAAATCGTCAAGATTTACACGAATGGTAATTTTTGTTTTATCTTTTACCTTTTTTAACACCTCATTAACATTTTCCAAAACAATATCTTTTTGAGAAGCTGTAATTCTTTTAATAACCTTGATTGCAATTTGCATAACAAGGCTTACTATCTGCTCACCCGAAGATTCAAGAATGCCTCTCCTCTCAGCAATCAAAGATGCTATTATGCCATGCAACTTTCTCATCACTTTGTCAAAATCTTTAAAACCGCTCTCATAACCCTTGTTATACCCTTCTTCCCTACCTTTAGATGTTGCTATCTCAAGATCTTTTTTTAACTTTTCTTCATACTCTCTTGCTAATTTTTCAATCTCAGCATTAGATTCAGCTTCAATAGATTCTTTTTTATAAACAGCTTCTCTTTGCAAAAGATCTGCTTCTTGCTTGGCTGCCTCTAATACTTCATTGGCTTTTGCTTTAGCCTCTTCAATAAGCCTCTCAGATTCAATCTGAACTTCTTCTTTAGCAAGTTCTTGCCTTTTAACAAGCTCTTCCTCAAGTCGCAATTTTTCATCTCTTAATAATTGCAACTCCTCTTTAAGATTAGCAATTTTACTGTCTATATCGTAAACCTTGCATTCCTTCTTCTTAATTTCCAAAGATTCAAAAATAGGTTTTGCTATCTCAACAAATTCCAACCTTACTGAACTATCAACTTCTGATGACTTATATAAAACCTTAGGCAAACAACACTCCTTTATCAGACAAGCACATCTTCTTCACCACCTCTTGAAATAACTATTTCCCCTTGTTCTTCTAATTTTCTAATAAGAGAAACAATTTTTTGTTGAGATTCTTCAACATCTTTTCGTCTAGTAGGACCCAAAAATTCCATATCCTCCTTAAGCATTGAAGCTGCTCTTTTTGACATGTTTTTGAAAATTTTTTCTTGGACAGGAATGTCTACAGATTTTAAAGCTTTTGCCAACTCTTGACCATCTATCTCTCTTAAAACCCTTTGTATAGATCTATCATCAAGCAAAACTATATCCTCAAACACAAACATTTTCTTCTTAATCTCTTCTGCAAGCTCTGGATCTTCCTCTTCAAGAGATTCAATAATAAACTTCTCCGTCTTTCTATCAGCCATATTGATTATCTCAACAACATTATCAACTCCTCCTGCTGATGTGTAATCTTCTGAAGAAAGAGAAGCTAATTTTTTCTCAAGAACTCTTTCAACCTCTCTTACAACCTCAGGAGAGGTTCTGTCCATTAATGCGATTCGTCTTGCAACATTGGTTTGTACTTCTGTAGGCAAACTAGACAGAATAAAAGAAGCTTTTTGGGGATCAAGATATGAAAGTATTAAAGCAATTGTTTGGGGATGTTCTTGTTGAATAAAGTTTAAAATATTTGCAGGATCTGCTCTTCTAACAAATTCAAAAGGCCTAGACTGTAAAGCAGACCCCAAATTATTAATAATGTCAACTGCTTTTTGGGTTCCAAGAGATTTTTCAAGAAGCTCTCTTGCATAATCAATGCCACCCTTTTGAATAAATTCTTGAGCCATCATTAATTCTTTAAACTCTAAAAGAACATTATCTTTAAGCTCAGAAGTAATTGTCTCAAGCTTTGCTATCTCAAATGTCAAAGACTCTATCTCTTCTTGAGAAAGATACTTAAACACTTTAGAAGAGATTTCAGAACCTATTGAAACCAACAAAATAGCAGCCTTTTGCTTACCTGTTAAAGCAGAAACGTCAAGAATCTCCTTTTCTTTTTTTTCTTCCATATCCATTACTACCTTCTACGCATTTTTCAAAAGCCATGTTCTTATAAGCTTGGCAACATCTTCTGGTTTTTCCCTGGCCAAAAGTTCAGCATTATTTTGCAGCTCATCGCCTTCTCTGATCCCACCAACAACATCATCAACGCCAATATCATCCCCACCATCCATCAAGGCTTGCTGACGCCTTAAATGGGCTTGCTTTGCCAACTCCTCTTCTCTAAGGCGTCTTCGTCTTTCAAGCTCTCTAGAAATAGCAAAAAATACTGTAAATACTAAAATTAATAGTGAAAATATTATACTTGCAACAAATAAAAGATATTTAAACCTTTCACTTGCAAAATAATTTTCATCTATTTCTCTAAACTCATTCATACGATCAAAAGATATGTTTCTAACCGTTATTGAATCGCCTCTTTCTGGCTTATATTCAAAAGAGCTTTGCAAAACATCTTCAATATTTTTTATCTCTTCTAATGCCATAGGTTTGTATTCTCTTTTTCTCATTCCATTTTCTATTATAAAATCTCCCTTCTCATCATATACAAAATTCCAAATACCATCCACGAAAATACCAAGAGAAACACCCACAATCCTAGCAGGCTCTTTTTCACTTGTAGATTTTTTTTCGTTTAAAGCAACATTTTTAATTTCTTGCGACTCATTATATTTACCAGTAATATCACTTAAGTCCTGATATTCAGGGGGAGTATTGCCTTCTTGCCCAGGAGGTCCCCATGGACTATATCCTTGTCCTTGATATTCTTTTTTTTGAGTCTGAGAAGATATAATAGTTGAATCACTTACTTTTCTAGTGTTATAAGCAGCTTTTGGATCTTGAGCTTGAATCTCAATAGGAGCATACTCTTTAGACTCTGTGGTTTCTTTTGAGGTGTCAAGTTTCACATTTACTCTTGCTATCATAAATCTATCAATAGACAAAACCTTGCTTAATGCAGAGTCAATTTCTCCCCTAAGCATGGCTTCATACTTAAGTTTTAATTTACGCTCTTTTTCTGCTAAGTCTATTCTATCTATTCCATCTAGATTCGAAAAATCATTTAAAATAGTTCCACTATTATCAACAACAGCAATATTATCAGATTCAAGACCCTCAATGGCATATTGAATAAGCTTAACAAGTCCTTCAACCTTTTTCCT